>JAHEOI010000065.1 GCA_018610125.1 Verrucomicrobiota bacterium | reverse complement strand
GGCGTACTCCGTTACCATACCAATAGCCTAGCGGATTTGCGGCATCTTTGGAAATGGAAAGCTGGCGAGGCGCTTGCCTCAAACCGGCCAAGGCATGTTCGAGATGAGGGGGCGAACAAGTGAGAGTGAGAGTGAGAGTGAGAGTGAGAGTGAGAGTGAGAGTGAAAGGGGGGAAAGGAAAAGCAGATTGGGCTTTTCTGCTGGAACAATTGACTCCGGCGTCGAGGGGGGATTGAGTTGATCATGGGTAGGCCTTTGGGTTTGTGATTGGGTGGTATCTGTCTCGTTCGACAATGTTATTCTCGCCGCTCGCTCCATTTCCCGCCTTACCAATTTTGGCTGATCCGCACTAAATTTTGGTCATCGAACGGAGGCGATGTTGCGTCACCCCGTGTCCGTTAGCGATCTCCGGCCGATTCCCCAATCTTGGCGAGGTTGATCAGTCCGGTCCTCTACGCCTTTCAAAGTTGCGAAACAGGGCGCTTTATCGAATAGTGTGAGGGAGGTTTTTTAGCAGGGAAGAGCTTTCATGCGGTATTCAATCGGCTCAGAGGAGACGTTCGGCGCTCAGCATCGCTCGACTCGCGAGATCCTTTCGCGTGTCTCCGCGTATTTGCGGCCGTACAAGTGGCTGGCCGTCGGCACAGTGGTATGCGCCCTGCTGTCGGTCGGGGCGGGCTTTGCCTTTCCAGCCCTGACCGGTTACATCATCGATCATGTCATTAAGGAGGGAGCCGATGCCAAGCTCGTTCCGGCGATGATCGCGCTATTGCTAGCCTTTCTCTTACGGGATGGGTTCAATGCGTGCCGAATTCTCATCAACAACACGTTTGAGCAGAATGTGATCTATGACATGCGCTGTCAGGTTTATGCCCGACTGCAGCGTCTTCCCATTCACTATTTCGATCGGCGTGCTTCCGGCGACCTGATGACTCGGGTGATCGAAGATGTCAATTCGGTGGAGCGTGTACTGATCGACGGCACGGAGCAGGGGACGGTGGCATTGCTGAGCGTTATCGGCGTCCCGGTGATTCTCTTCTTTTATAACCCTCTGCTTGCATCGGTGGCGCTGATTCCATTGCCGCTGCTCATGGGTGGGGCTCTCTGGTACACGCTGACCGCCCGATCTCGCTACCGCCAGCAGCGACGAGCCGCCAGTGCCATGAACGCCCTTCTGATGGACAACTTGCAAGGCCACCGTCAGATTAAAGCCTTTTCTCGGGAGCGTTATGAAGACAAGCGGTTTGGAAGCAAGGCTGATGAGCTACGCCGGGCAACGTTGCGAGTCATGAGGGCGTGGGCCACTTACAATCCGAGCATGAGCTTTGCGACGGCCCTCGGAACCGTGCTTGTTATGGGGGTCGGTGGCTCTCAAGTGCTTGCGGGCTCCTTGAGTGTCGGCGAGCTGGTGATGTTCCTGCTTTTCCTCGATCTATTTTACCAGCCGGTCGGCAAGCTTCACACCCTCAACCAATTGGCGCAGTCGGCACGTGCTGCGGGCGAGCGTGTGTTTGATATTTTGGATACTCCTTTGGAGCGGGCGGATCGGCAAGAGCTCGAGCCGTTGGCCCAACCGGTCCAAGGTGAAGTCGTTTATGACCGAGTGAGCTTTCAATACACACCCGACCGGGTTGCGCTCAAGGAGGTTTCATTGCATGCCAGGCCGGGGGAAATGATTGCGCTGGTGGGACCGACCGGGGCTGGGAAATCGACTTTGGTCAGTCTGTTGCCCGGATTCTATGAGCTGACTTCCGGCACCATCACCATAGACGGTCAAGATATTCAAGAGACCTCGTTGAGCTCATTGCGGGAAAACATTGCCGTCGTGAGTCAAGAGCCGTTTTTGTTCAATGGTTCGGTGCGAGAGAATATCCTTTATGGGAAGCTGGACGCAACCGACGAGGAATTGGTGGCGGCGGCCAAGGCTTCGAATTGCCATGATTTTATCATGCGGCTTCCGGAAGGCTACGAGACCGGCGTCGGAGAACGAGGGGTGCAATTGAGCGCCGGTGAGAAACAGCGTGTCAGTATCGCCCGGGCGCTTTTGAAAGATGCGCCGATCTTAATTCTGGATGAAGCCACAGCGAGTGTCGATACCGCGACGGAACAGTTGATCCAGGAAGCCTTGGAACATTTGATGCAAGGGCGCACGAGCTTTGTGATCGCCCATCGGCTCAGCACCATCTATGGTGCCGATCAGATCCTCGTCATGCTGCATGGTGAGGTGGTCGAGCGGGGAACGCACGAAGAGCTTTTGGCTGAGGATGGACTTTACGCGCGGCTCGCTCGGAGTCAAAGCACGACCTTGATCGAAGAAGGCTTTGAACGGCTTTCGGTAAGTGAACCCTAGCGAGGCGTTTGCCTCAAACCCGCCAAGGCATGGGGCTGCAGGTTAGGGGCTCGTCCGCATCGAGTGGTCGTTGCCGAACGCCTCGCTGATTTTCCGCTTCGCGGAACGGAAAAAAGAGGGAAATTCATTTCGCCTCGCCGCAGATTCCTTGCGACCGAGAGCAATGCGAAACGCTGGAAGCAAACCTTAACTCAAATGCGTCAAATTTTGTTGGACAAGGAATCGAAATGGCCAAGGTCGCTCTGGACAGTCTGACAAAGGTCTTTGATGGACCGCGACGACAAAAAACCGTGGCTGTCGAGGACCTCTCGCTGTCGGTTGGCGAGAACGAGCTCCTGGTGTTGGTGGGTCCCTCCGGCTGTGGAAAATCGACCACCTTGAGATTGATCTCGGGCTTGGAGTCGTTGACCGAGGGCACGATCCGAGTCGATGGCGAGCCGATCAACGGGGTCCCTCCGAAGGACCGTGATATCGCGATGGTGTGGCAAACGCCCGCCCTCTTTCCTCACCTTCCGGTCTTCGACAACCTTGCTTTAGCCTTGAAGCTGCGGCGTTGCTCGCGAAGCTTCATCCGAAAACGGGTCTACGAAGCCGCTGAGCTGCTGGGCCTTGAGCCGTATTTGGCGCGGTATCCCAGTGCGCTTTCCGGTGGGGAGGCCCAACGCGTCGCTTTGGGGCGGGCGCTGGTCCGGCAGCCGAAGCTCTTCTTACTGGATGAGCCCCTCTCCGGTCTGGACGCACCAATGCGCTCTCAGATGCGCCGGGAGATTGCGCGGCTGCGGTCGGAGCTTAAAGCCCCGATGATCTACGTGACCCATGATCAGGTTGAAGCGCTTGCCCTGGGCGATCGAGTGGCGGTCCTCCGAGAGGGCTGCTTACAGCAAGTGGCTTCGCCGACCACTTTATACCGGAAACCGATCAATCAATTCGTGGCCGAATTCATCGGAGCACCGGAAATCAACGTTTTTCGAGGGGTGCTGCGCGAACAGGATGGAGAAATCCGGTTTGACGAGCTCATTGATCGCGAATCGCCGAGTGGCTTTCAAATTCCATTGACGCAAGAACGGTACGCATCCTTACGTCAGTACGCAGGAAGGGAGATCGTATTGGGTCTACGATCGGAAGCGATCGACTGGAGTGACCACAAAGCAGGAGAGAGTGATCGGGAATGGATTCCGGTCGAGGCGACGCTGGTGCGCGTCGAAACCATCGGCCCGGATGTCTACCGTTACGGCCAAACGCTCGGCCACGAGTTCGTCAGTCGCAGTGCGGTTTCCGAAGAAGGCGAAATGGCCGGTTCACAAGTTTGGTTCAATCTGACCGACGCCCATTTTTTTGACCCCGAGACCGAAGAAGCGATCCTTTAGCCCCTCCGCTACTCCCACACTCTGCCACCACGGTCCCATTGATTTGTCGGGTATGATGTCGGACGGTCACTGGCCATGGAAGCATTGCATTTGGAAAAGCTGCATAAACAATGGGGCGCGGAGCTCAAAGAGGTGTCTGGCAAGCAAGTTGTCCGCCATTATGGCGACCCACGAGGGGAATACGATGCGTTGGTCGGATCAGCCGGGTTGCTCGACCTCAGCTACCGGAGTCGACTTTGTCTCACGGGAGCCGACCGGCAAAGCTTTCTTAATGGGCAGCTCACCAATGTTGTCCCCGCGCCGGAAGAGCAGCGAGGCGCTTACGCGGTTTTGACCGATAACAAGGGTCGGATCCAGAGCGACGTTAACTATTATAGCTTGGCGGAGGAGATCCTTTTGGACTTCGAGCCGGGGCTGGTCGAACGGGTCAAAGGGCGACTCGAGCGATATATCATCGCCGAGGATTGTGAGGTGGTCGATGTGGCCTCAATGTACGGATTGCTTAGTGTTCAAGGACCACAAGCGCGCAATGCCATTAAACGGCTCGATTGGTCCCTTGAGATTCCCGAAGAGCCGCTTACGTACTCCGGTGCGCAGGACCCAACGTATGGAGAAGTCTACCTGATGAACCACCCAAGGTTGGGGAGCGACGGCTTCGATTGCTTTGTGCCGGCTGACTCGTTACAAGCCCTCGCCGAAAAGTGTTATGACGCGGTTGGCAGTGTGGGGGGGCGTCCCTCTGGCTATGATGCCCTTGAAACCGCGCGGATCGAGGTGGGTATTCCACGGTTTGGGCTCGATATGGATGAAAGCAATTTGGCCCCCGAGCCCGGAATTGCCCCCCGGGCCATCAGCTACACGAAAGGGTGCTACACAGGACAGGAGGTGATCGCGCGAATCCGCACTTACGGTCAAGTCAAGAAATCGTTGTGCGGCTTGATCTTACCCGAAAACCTGGAAGCACTCCCGGAGCGCGGAGAAAAGCTTTATGATACCGCGGAGAAATCGATCGGCTACATCACCAGCTCGGTCCGCTCCCCCAAGCTGAATCGACCGATCGCGCTTGGCTATGTGCGTAAAGAACACCTCACTCCGGGGACCGAGGCGGTATACCAGCAAGGGGGCTCCAAGATAAAGGCCCAAGTGACGGAGCTTCCGTTTACAGCCCCTTAGGGGAAAAGTCGGACAACAGCTTGCCACAGCGAAGAATCGGGTTTTCATCCCTTGCATGTTTTCCCTGCAAAATGACCGGACCAACTGGTAAATTGGTCTATATGGAGCTTGAAGAAATTGCAACGGCATTGGTCCGGCTGGGCTGTCCCGAGGAAAAAGCGTCCGAAATGGCGGCAATGCTGGACAAACGGGCACGTCAGCTTGCAGCGCAAAAAAACCGCTCTTACGAAGAGGCATTGCTCCACCTGCTGGATCTCATGAAACAGGGCTGGGCAGCCAAATCTGAAGGGATGTAGGAGCTTGGCCACCTCACTTTACGTTTGCCGTTTATGATCCAACCTTGGCCGACAATCCACTCCGAGGCCATCGCGGATTACCGAATTTTCTCGCTGCGATCGGATGTCAAGCAATCACCGCGCACCGGCCACGAGCACCAGGTTTATGTCCTCGAAGCCGTCGATTGGGTGAATATCGTACCGGTCACCCCCAATGATGAGCTTGTCATGGTCGAGCAATATCGCCATGGCACCGACAGTGTCGAGCTCGAGATCCCCGGCGGGATGATTGATGCGGAGGACGCCTCGCCCGAAGCGACCGCGATCCGCGAGCTGCGCGAAGAGACCGGATACGAGGGCCAACGTGCTCAGATTATCGGTCGACTCTATCCCAATCCCGCGTTTATGAACAATCGGTGTTATGCCGTCATGGTGGAAGAGTGTCGCCTGAAGCATGACACCGATCTCGATCACGGGGAGGACCTGCTAACACGGTTGGTGCCGACGACCGACATCCCGGGGCTGGTCGCCTCCGGCCAAATCCGGCATTCCATCGTTGTCGCCTCCCTCTACCAGTTCGACCTCTGGCGACGGGGCCGCGAATAGCCGCAAGCACCGCAAAAAAGCGGGAAGAGAACGGTAAGGAGCTTGAGGGCTGCTCCGCATGGAGGGCACAGGAGCGAAGGGCGAACTTCTTATCTGTGATCGTTTGAGCGTTGGTCCGCGGTAGCGATCGGGTCATGCATCAGCGGTATGAGACAGAGATTGC
>JAHEOI010000064.1 GCA_018610125.1 Verrucomicrobiota bacterium | reverse complement strand
GGTGGGCCCGGCCATTGACCTCGAGCAAGTGCTCATTAAAATTCTCGACGCCCAAGCTTAGCCGGGTAACCCCCATTTCGCGCAGCGCCTTTAGCTTGCTTTCGCTCAGCGTCCCGGGCTCACACTCAAACGTGACTTCCTCCACCTCGTCCCAAGGCATGTATGACTTCAGACCGTCGGTCAATCGCCGGAGCTGGTTGGCCGAAAGGTAGGATGGTGTCCCGCCGCCAAAATAGACAAAGGAAGGCTTGCGCCCTTGAAAATACGGCTTGTTCGCGTAAAGACCGAGCTCTTTCAACGCCCCTTGGATGTAGCCCTTGATCGCGGTCGCATCCTTGTCGGTGTACACCTTGAAATAGCAGAAATGACAACGCTTGCGGCAAAACGGGATATGGAGGTACATGCCGAGCGAGCGGTCATCTTCGGGAGGCGATTCCAAGGCCGACAAGAGATCGTCATTGAATTCCGGTTTCCAGAACGAGAAGGGCGGGTAATTCGAAATAAAGTAATTGCCCGCTGTCGTCTCGTTTTGCTCAGGCGCTTCTTGCAACGGCTTTTCTTCCGTCAGCGTGCTGCTCATACATTCTCGCCTTTCTTTTCCTGTTATTCTGTTTGCGATTGCTTTGTCGCCCCCGTCTGAAAGGCGTATAGATAGCCATCATCGGCGCCAATCAGCAGCTTCCCGTCAATCACCGCGGGAGAGCTCCGGACCCCTTCGCCAATCTCAAAAGACCAGATCTTTTTCCCGGTCGTCAGAGAAATCATATAGACCCGACCATCATCGGACCCAACCACAACCTTATCATTTGCCGTCACGACGGGCGAACTGTCGACCTGCCCAAGGGTTTGGAAGGTCCACATCGGCTTGCCCGTCTCTCGAGCGACACAATGGACGCGTTTGTCCCGTCCTCCAAAGATAACACGTTTCTCGGTAACCGCGGGTGAGGAAAAATACGGAAACGGACGGTCTTTGTAAGTCCACTCAATCTTGCCCGCCTTCATGTCGATCCCGACAACGGCGTTGCCGTAATGCCCGACATACGCATGGCGTTCGCGCAACGCGACCGAAGCCGCGATGTAAGCCCCGACCTCGACCTCCTTTAACTTTTTGCCCGTCGTGAGCGAAATCACATGTAAGATCGCGTCACACCCGCCGAACGCGGTTTTGCCATTGGCGACCGCGGCCGAGCCATTAATGTAGTTATCGCTCTTGTAATCCCATACCTTCTTTCCGGTCGCGGCATCCAGGCAATAGAGCTTGAAGTCGTAGCTCCCGATAAGGACCCGAAATCCATCTCGATCCGGGGCCGCAATCCAGTTCGGCGAGCTCAAGATCTTGGCGCCGGTTTTAAACCGCCATAGGAGCTCGCCGGTTTCGGCATCGATCGCATAAAGGAATCCATCGGCAGATCCGACAAAGACCGTGCCCTCTTTCACCAAAGGAGACGATTCAATCGCACCCCCGGTCTCGAATCGCCACAACTTTTTGCCCGTTTCAAGGTCGACGGCGTAGAGATGTTGATCGGCGGAGCCAACGTAAGCGACGCCATTCACAACAGCGGGTGACGATTTGACAGGGGCCCCTGTCTCAAAGCGCCAAGCAAGCTCCAGGTCGTCCCCAAGGCTCGCGGATGAGGTCCCCAGCAAGCCTTGGCCACCCCGGAACATCGGCCAACTTCCCGCATCGGCCTTTGCACTCGAAGGAGAAGGGTTGGCCGGCGCACTCGCTTCCGCCGCCGGTTGAGCCAAGCAGCCCAGCGCAAGCACCAGCAATGCTCCAAAAATTCGTTTTGCGACCCAGATCATGCTACTGCAGAGCGATCTCATCCATTTCAGTCGACACCAAGACATGGGCACACTTAACCCATCCCCCTGCCAATGCTGCAATCATACTTACACGTACTATTGCGGGCGTCAAGGAAGGGGGAGGTGGGGAGCATCGGAGTGGCCGAGTGGGGGCGCGGTTAATGCGATAATCTCATCCAGGGTCGTCTTGGGTTGAAATCCGGTGGTTCGGTAGAGCTTGTCGGTTATCGGCTTTCGGCGTGGCATATCCTCAAATCCGGGCTCATAAGCCTCATTGTAGGGGACCAGCTCGATTGAGGAGCCGGATCCGACGAGCTGGATGACTCGTTCGGCAAGTCCTCGAATCGAGACTTCCTCTGTGCTCCCGATATTGAAGATTTCGCCCGCTGCTTGGGGGTCACGTTGGAGTCGAATGAGGGCTTCGACGGTATCCTGAACGTAGCAAAAGCATCGCGTTTGATGACCGTCCCCGAAGACACGCAGCGGGCGGTCCGCCTTGGCCGCTTCAATGAATCTTGGCAGCACCATCCCATAACGTCCCGTCTGTCGGGGACCGACTGTATTGAAAAGGCGCACGATGACCACCGGCACCCCCGCTTCCCGAAAAAAGGCCATTGCAAGGAATTCATCCATCAGCTTGGAGCACGCATACCCCCATCGTCCAACGTACGGAGCCCCGATAATCAGGTCATCGCGCTCATCGAAAGACTCCTTTTCACTCCGGCCATAGACCTCGGAAGTGGAGGCCAGCACGACCGGTGTCCTTTGTCGGCGTGCCGCCTCCAAGACCACCTCGGTTTCCCCAAGATTTGTCCGTACAGTATGCACGGGGGATCGGACGACAAGCTCGACCCCGACCGCGGCAGCCAGGTGAAAGACCGCCTCACTCGATTCGACCAAGGCCTCGAAGCCTTTGCACTCGGAAACACGACTTTGAAGCACGAGGAGACTCGGGTGGTCTTCGACGGAGGCGAGGTTCGCGACGTCCCCGGTGGAGAAGTCATCGACCACAACCACGCGGTAAGACTCTCGAAGCAGACGTTCCACGAGGTGGGACCCGATAAAGCCGGCACCGCCGGTCACCACGATTTGAGGTTGCGCGTTCATCACCTGGCTCATTATTTAACACTACAGTGAAGATATTAATTGGCATCACCGGCGCCAGCGGCGCGCTTTACGCCCAAAGACTTCTGGAGAACTTAGACCCGGAAGCCCACGAGATCCATGTGGTTTTGACCGAATACGCCCGCTCGGTCGTCAACGAGGAACTGCCGGGCGGGCTCTCCCTCCCGAAAGGCACCCGACAGCATGGCCTCAAAAGCATGCATGTCGGCTTTGCCAGCGGGAGCAATCCATTGGATGCGATGGTCGTCATTCCCTGCAGCATGGGGACGCTGGGTCGCATCGCGCATGGCTCGAGCGAGAATGTCTTACTCCGAACAGCGGATGTGATGATGAAGGAAAAGCGGAAATTGATCCTGGCACCTCGCGAGACCCCGCTGAGCCTGGTGCACGTCAAAAACTACGAGCTCTTGTTGCTTGCCGGCGCCACGTTGATCCCGGCCAATCCTTCCTTTTACAGCAATCCCGCCACCGTCCAGGAGGTGATCGACACCGTCATTGCCCGCGTGTTGGATCATCTCGGCCTACCACAGCTCCTGATGCCGCGCTGGCCGGATAAAGGGGAGGACTAACGTAAGGAGGGGGCTAAGAGCTAAGGGCTAAGGGCTAAGGGCTAAGGGCTAAGAGCTTAGGGCTTAGGGCTTAGGGCTGACCTCGCCCCATTCCGATTTCGGCGGACGCCTTTCTTCCAGCCCTGAAAGGGCGAATCAATGTAGCCCGGGGCAAGGGCACCGCCGCCCCGGGTAGACGGTCCCCCAAATCTAGCGCGGGTAAAGGGCTACTCTGGCTCGGGCGCCTGAAGCCCCCTCCGACGTCCCCACACTTGAATTTCGCCGATACGACCGCCTATTATGAGATGCATTGAGCTTGGAAGCCATGAGTGAGCCGGAAACTTCAGACGCCAAACGCACTCGTCCGTCGTTCTTGGAGAGGGTCGGGAAGTGGGGCGAGTTTGTGAAGTTTTCTCACACCGTTTTTGCGCTCCCGTTTGCGCTGGCCTCGATGGCGATCGCGGCGCGTGAGACGCGGGGATGGCCCGGTTGGAAGCTCTTTGGCTTGATTCTCTTGGCGTTGGTTACAGCACGCACTTGTGCCATGGCCTTCAATCGGATTGTCGATCGGGATTGGGACCGTTTCAACCCGCGCACTGCAAAGCGCCATCTTGTGACCGGCGAAATCGGTCTCGGCGAGGCATGGTTTCTTTGCATCGCGAGCGGTTGCGCCTTTATCGCCACCGCCTATTTCATTAATCCGCTTTGCTTTTACCTCTCTCCCCTCGTGCTGTTTTTTGCCTGCTTCTACTCATTGACCAAGCGCTTCACCGACTTCACCCACGTCTTTCTCGGGATCGCCCTTGGCCTGGCGCCAATCGGGGCCTGGCTTGCGGTCGAGGGCTCCATCACATTGGTCCCGTTGCGGGACAGCTTTTTGGTCCCCTTCACCCTCGGTGTTTCCATCGTGTTTTGGCTGATCGGCTTCGATATCATCTACGCGACGCAGGATTACGAGTTTGATCGTCGGCATGGCTTGCACTCGCTGGTTGTCCGCTGGGGAATTGAAACGGCATTGAATTTTGCGCGGCTTTCACATTTGCTCATGTGGGCGGGCTTGGTCGTGTTCGGGTTGCTGTCGGGGTTTGGGGTGGCATATTTCATCGGTTTGATCGTGATCCTTTTCAGCTTATTGCTGGAACATTGGCTGGCCAAGAGGCGGCCACTAAAATGGGTCAACATGGCATTCTTTCGGTTGAACGCCTTGATCAGTGTTGTTTTCTTGGTGGTTGTGCTAACTGAAGTCATTTTTCCGGGAATTCGGACAGCCCAATGAAATTTTATCTAAAGAAGAGTGATCTCTACGACATTTACGAGAAGCTCCTTGCGGGGGAAAGGATTTCCGAGGGCGACGCGCTCCGTCTCTTCGAGACAAGCGACTTGAACGCTGTCGGGGCTTTGGCGAATTTGGTCTGCCAACGGAAGAATGGAAGGCACGCCACGTATATCCTCAATCGCTACATCAACTACTCCAACTATTGCATCCTGAGCTGTCAATTCTGCGCGTTTTCCCGAAAAAAACGCGATGCGGACGGATTTCAGCACTCGATTGAGGAGATGATCCAAAAGGCCAAAGAAGCGGTCGACCTCGGGGTCACCGAGCTTCATATCGTCGGCGGGCTGCACCCCTCCCTCCCTTTCAGTCACTATGTCGAGATGCTTCAGGCACTCAAGGCCGTGGACGATCGACTGCGGCTGAAATGCTTTACCGCGATCGAGATCCTGCACTTGGCATGGCTGGCGAAAAAGGATGTGACAGAGACCCTGCTTACCCTCAAGGAAGCCGGATTGAGCTCCCTCACAGGGGGCGGCGCCGAAATCTTTCATCCGGACATTCGCGCCGCCATCGCCCGAGGTAAAGAATCCGCGGAAGAATACTTGGATGTGCATCGGAGCTGGCATCAGCTAGGCGGACGCAGCACCTGCACGATGCTATATGGCCATATCGAGTCCCCCGAGCATCGCGTCGATCACTTGAGCCGGCTCCGACATCTCCAGGATGAGACCGGCGGCTTTACCGGATTCATCCCGCTTCCTTATCAGCCCGACAACAACGAGATCGATGTCCGTCATCCCCCGACGGGCTACGATTCACTCCGCACCATTGCGGTCAGTCGAATCTTTTTGGATAACATCGATCATATCACCGCTTACTGGATCGGCTTGGGGACCCAACTGGCTCAAGTCGCCTTGAGCTACGGCGCAGACGATATTCACGGGACGATCGTTGAAGAAAAGATCTTCCACATGGCCGGTGCGACGTCGCCTCAATTGCAGACCGAGCAGGAAATGATCAGCTCGATCCGCGAGGCGGGACGCACGCCGGTGCAGCGTGACACCTTTTACGAGCCGATCAAGATCGGGGAGGAGACAAGCGAGCCCGAGCAACCGGTGGATTCGGCCAAGTCATCGGGCGACCCGGTTCTCTCGGATTCCTAAACCGGCGAAGGGCCATCGGCGTTACGGAAATTCCGTCCTCAGCATTGGGAGCCCCTTTGAGCTATCGAGATAAGACTCCCGCCGCCGCGGGGACGCCACCCAGTCACACCAAACTGGGAAGCCACCGCGTGGGCACCGTGCCCTACCTCAATGCCCTGCCGTTGACTTACGGGCTGGAGAAGGAGCTTACTGTGGCACCGCCGTCACACCTGGCCGAGCTATTGCGCCAAGGCGAGCTTGAAGCCGGGCTCGTGAGCGTCACCGAAACCTTGTTCGAGGAGGGTTACGACATCCTGGATGACATCGCGATCGCCTCGGACGGTCCCGCCAAAAGTGTCTTTCTGGCCTACACGCCTCCGTTGGAGTCGATCACCGAGGTCTTTTGCGATCCCGCCTCTTACACCAGCATCTATCTTCTCCGTGTCCTCCTGGCTGAAAGGGACCTCTTTCCCAGCTTTCACCCCCTTCCCGGTTATTCGCCCGATCCGATGCCGGACAATCTGCTGCTCATCGGAAATCAGGCGATCGATTTCCTACATCGGAGTCATCCGCATGAGATTCTCGACTTGGGTGGGGATTGGCGCACCGTAACCGGCCTCCCGTTCGTGTTTGCCGTCTGGGCGTTACGCCGTGGGACGCATGACGCTCGATTGCGAGGCGCCCTACAAAACGCCAAGCGGGACGGCCTGACTCACCTCGATGCAATCATCCGATCGCGAGCGGAGTATGATCGCCGCTTCCGTACCGAGTATCTGACTCATCACCTCTCGTACGATCTTGGAGCCGCCGAGAAACAAGGACTTCAGCATTTTGCGAACCTCTTAACCAAGCACCTGGGCAAGCCGACGCATATTCCTCCCTTTGTTCGATAGGAGAATCGGCCCGCAGCGGAGTGCGGTCTACCGCAACGGCTAAAAATTCGATTTCCGCCTCAGCCCGTCATCCGCTCAAAACACATGAGGGAGGCCCTCTTCGAGGAACTTAAGATTGTTCCCGAGGCCGTGATTACTCACGAGCTCTTGCAGCCAACGGGGGGGCTCATCCATCTCCTCGAATGAAAGCTTGAAGGTGCCGAAGTGCATCGGGACCAGCCATTGCGCCTTCAAGTCCTTGAAGGCTTGCACGGCTTCGTCCGGTCCCATATGCACCTTTCGGAACTGTTCCGGGTAATAGGTGCCGATCGGGAGCAACGCAATTTCGGGAGCATGCCGAGCGCCGATCTCTTTGAAGCCTTGGAAGTAAGCACTGTCACCCGCATGATAAATCTTGCGTCCCTGGTGCTCCAAGACAAACCCCCCATAGCCGCGATGGGCATCATGGATTGTGCGCGCCCCCCAATGCTTGCTTGGGGTAAAGACGACTCCCCAATTGCCATGGACAAAGCTTTCCCACCACTCCAGCTCGATCACACGTCCAAACCCAAGATCACGAGCCAGCTCGCCAACCCCCCAAGGCATCACCCCCAGCTTGGGCGTCGGCAGCTTACGCAGCGTCGGCTTATGGAAATGATCGAAGTGCGCATGCGTCAACAATACCAAATCGATAGGAGGCAGATGATCCAGCTTCACTCCCGCCCGCTTGATCCGCTTTAAGAGGAACAGCCAATTGGCAAAATTCGGATCGATCAAAACATTCAGATCGGTGAATTGCAGTAGAAACGACGCATGACCGATCCAGGTGATGGCGACCTCACCCTCCTTCAATTTGGGGAAGTCCGGCTCCCGATGCTTGCCAATCCGCTTCGTCAGGAGCGCCTTCCAGACCATTTCATGGAAAAACTTCCGTGGACTGAAGGCATTGGTGGCTGTCAAATCCTTAAAGGATCTTGGGATACGGCGGCGTCGCTTCAACCAATCCCTTGCTTCCGATTCAGCATCCGAATGCATCAATTCCCTTGCCTCTTTTCCTCACGTCTCCGAAATCCCGATTTAAGCGGTCCCTGCTCACTCAGGCTCCACTCTCTCAAGCGCTACTCGCTC
>JAHEOI010000063.1 GCA_018610125.1 Verrucomicrobiota bacterium | reverse complement strand
GGCTCGACTCGGGGCGCAAGCGACGGAAGTGAGGGTGGTCGGCACGACCCCGAAATGGTTTGATCTCGTCCCGCGCAATGTGGTCGCCGGGCGGGTGCTTCGAGACATTGATATGGAGCAGCACGCCGGTGTCTGTGTGCTTGCCGAGCAGGCGGCCCGAAAGCTCTTGGCCGGCAGCGCCACATTGGGCCAGACGATCAAGATCGGGGGTGAATCCTACTATGTCATCGGCATTGTCGAGACGGAATCGGGATCGGGTGGAGGAGGTGTCCAAACACCGGACCGCCCGATGGATGCCTACATCCCGTTATCCGTGGCGCGCGAACGGGTCGGCGACATGGTGACCCAACGCTCCAGCGGTTCATTCTCTCGGGAGAAAGTGGAGCTGCACCAGATCATTGTTCAGGTCGGTGAAACAAAGCAGCGAATCTATCCGGAAACTCGGATTGCCGGCTGGGTCTGGTCAATGTTCGGGAAATCGACCCGCCGTGTGACACCGATCGAGAACGTCGAGCCGACCGCCAATGCCATCGAGCGGGGCCTTGAGCGTTTCCATAAGAAGGTTGATTATGGTATTTCAGTGCCATTGGCGCTGCTTAGGCAAGCGCGAGAGACCCAGCGGATCTTTAACATCGTTCTCGGCTCGATTGCCGGGATCAGCCTATTGGTCGGCGGGATCGGGATCATGAATATCATGCTGGCTTCAGTCACGGAGCGTACTCGAGAGATCGGCGTTCGCCGTGCCATCGGTGCGAAACAGAGGCAGATTGTCGGTCAGTTTCTGATCGAGACCGTGGTTCTCTCATGCGTTGGCGGGCTGATCGGGGTCGGCTTTGGGCTGCTTGTCCCGGCGATCATCGAGTACTTCGCGAACATGCCGACTATCGTTACCTGGTGGTCGATTGTGCTCTCGCTCGGAATCAGTGCCGCGGTCGGCGTGATTTTCGGCATCTATCCCGCTTATCGTGCCGCCATGCTCGATCCGATCGTCGCATTGCGTCACGAGTGAGGGGAGGAAGCGCGTAGGTGTGATTTCTCCCTGATAGGGACCTCGTCCCCGAGGTGCCACTCGTTCGTGCGAGGTTGGGGGATAAGAGAGAAGTGGGACGTCCGGGAGAACGTCCCTATCAAAGAGGCCTCCGTTGTTACGAATGGAGATCGTTGCCCCAATCGACCGTTCGGAGGTATTCCTTGATTTTCCGCCTTTGGTAGCGATGCTTACGCGGTTTGCCGGGATGGCCGTTGACTTGGTGGGGATGCTTGGGGTTCCGGATCACATTGGCGAAGAAGTCCGTTGTTCGGGTCATAGGACAATCCTCTGTATTGATAGGTCAATGTCTTCTCCGAGGGCACAGCCAATACGCCGACTTGTAAGGCCGTCTCCTGCGGGTCTATCGGTAACACAGCCAATTATAGGAGAAACGGCCCCAAACGCAATGAAATTTTATTCTTTTGTCAATGCGCTAAGGCATCGAAAGGAAGCGGACTGCCATTCGTCTTCGACCCGTGTCGCGACCAGTTTCCATCCTTGTTCCGCGTAGTGATGCTCGAGCTCTTCGAATTGGCTTTCGAGGATCCCGGCCAGTACGAGGAGGCCGTCGGGTCGGACGCGTTGCAAGAGGCGGTTCGAAGCCTTTAAAAGGATAGGCTGGAAGAGGTTGGCACAAACCACGGTGTATTGCGGCACCTCCTTTTCGGGAAGTGCTTCCACATCCTGGCACGCGAAGCCGATCTGGGTATCGACCTTATTGACTTGGGCATTGGCGATTGCCGTACGGATGGCATCGGGGTCTTGATCGAATGCCTCGATCGGGGAATAGCCCAGCTTGGCGGCGGCAATCGCAAGGAGTCCGGAGCCGGTCCCGATATCGAGTAGGGAAGGGGGCTCGTCCGGGTTGTGCCAGGTGACGATTTGGTCAAGGCAAAACCGGGTGGTTGGGTGTTGGCCCGTGCCAAAGCTCAGTCCGGGATCAAGGATGACGGTGGTCTCGGATGCTTGAGGGGCGCGCTCGCTCCAGCTTGGCTTAATCAGCAGTCGTCCTTGGATGCTGAACGGCTGGAAGTGCTTCTTCCACGATTCGGCCCAATCGAGCGATCGAACCTTCTCGACAGTGACCTCGGAGGGTCGAGCCTCAATGCCGAGCTCGTTGAGGTGGTTTAGGCCGGTCTCCAATTCCCGCTTTCGACTGTCGGGACGCTGTTCGGCTTGCACGTAGCTGCTCACCGTAATGGTCTCAGTGTCCGGATTACTGCATGTCACCGCCGATTCACCCGTGACATGCTCCATCAGCGCCATGACAGCCTCTTCTGCCTCCGGCGAGGTAACCACGGCAATCTGCCAAAGATTGGAAGGATCAGGCTTCATGGTCATTAGAGATCGCGCCACGGTGCGAAATTGAGCAATTGAATCTCGGTCCTCTCAGGGTGATGATGGAGCCGACTCAAGCTGGCATATTCGATGTCAAAGGCTTTCATCTTGGCAAGCGGCATATTGAGCAGGATTGACAACGCCATGCGAATCACCCCGCCGTGGCAGACGATACCGACCTTGCACCCATCATTGGCCTTGAGGATGGCTCGGAGTCCGCTGCTGACACGCTCGCGGAATTGATCGGCCGGCTCGGCTTCCGGGATTCGATCCGCCTCCAGGAGATCGAGCCAAGCATAGGCACTCATTTGATATTGCTGCCAGACCTCATCCCAGCTCAATCCCGTCCACTTCCCAAAGTCGACTTCCTGCAGCTCCGGCATGAGGGTGGGATGCAGCTCGTGGTGCTCTCCAAGGGGATGGACGGTTTCCTGTACCCGTTTCATGGGGCTGGCATACAGCGCGTCGAAGCGGTGCGATCGAAGGTAATCCGCCATCGCGCGCGCCTGGTGATGCCCATGGGGGGAGAGTCCCATATCGAGTCGACCTCCAAAGACCCGATGATATTGCTCCTCCACTTCGGCATGGCGCAGGAAATAAAGGTGTGTTGTCGCTCTCGATGTCATGGTTTGCAGCGATCGATTCAGCCGGTAACCCTCTCAATATATCGACTATCCCGCTTCATTCTTGGCTGTGGGCCGATTGCTGAGCTTCAAAGAGCTGTTCCAGGCCTTGCCTGCCGATGGCAACCATTTGATAAAGCTGGGGCTCGGTAAACCCGCACTTTTCCCCGGTTCCTTGCAATTCGACAAATTCGCCGGCGGAGGTCATGACCATGTTCAAATCGACGCTGGCGGCGGCATCTTCCGTGTAGCACAAGTCCAACAGCACCTCGCGGTCAAGGATGCCGACACTGACAGCTGCGACCTGGGTTTTGATCGGATCCCGATTGATTCGGCCCTGTTCAAAGAGCCGTCTGACCGCGTGCTGCAGAGCGACAAATGCCCCGGTGATGGCGGCCGTTCGGGTGCCGCCATCGGCTTGAAGGACGTCGCAATCGATCCAAATCGTCCGGGACCCGATCGCCTCAAGGTCAACGACCGTTCTCAAGGAGCGCCCAATCAGTCGCTGAATCTCTTGGGAGCGTCCTTCAACGCGGCCTTGTGTGACCTCACGGCGTTTCCGCGTCAGCGTCGAGTAGGGGAGCATCTGATATTCGGCTGTGATCCAGCCCCCTGAGACCCCTTGTTCCTTCATCCATCGCGGCACCGAATCTTCGACAGTAACACCGCAAATGACACGGGTGTTACCCCATTCGATCAAAGTCGATCCGGTGGCATTGGGGGCCAAGTGATTCTGAAAGCGAAGGGGCCGAAGCTCGTCGGTCCGGCGCCCGTCACTGCGGCGATACGCTTCGGCCGATTTCTCTATCTCCGTCATATTCCTCGATTTTAACCAAAGGGGATGGCAAACGGCTACAATTTAAGGGAGTCGAAGACACTCTCCAAGCTATTCAACGAGCCGTCCCCCGTGAAGTCGGGGTTCAGCACTTTGGCCAGGTAATCGGTGGCCTCCGAGTGCTGAGTGATGCTTCTTGGGAGAGTTGCGCCGCACGCATTGGCATGGCCGCCGCCCTGGAGCTGTTCGGCCACTTTTAAAGCTTCTCCGTTCCGACTGCGTAAGCTGACAATGAATGGTCCGGAGCCTTTGCGAAAGAGGGTGAGCAGCACGGGATACGGGGTGGCTTCCTGTTCCAGAAGCTGGTGGAGAATCTGATTGCTGTTGCCGATAACCGTTTCCACCAAGCCGACCGTCGGCGTGATCTCAGTGATGTTTCGGGCACTCCAGGCGTACCCGATCGGGTCCTCGACTCGCCGTTTTGTGGCCATCACTTCCAGGAGCGGGTGGTCCAACAAGTTCTCAACTCGCCCTTCCAAGAGGGTGTGAAGGTTCCAGAATTGGTAGCATTTGACCAGGTTGGCGTAATCCATGGCCAGCTTGAAGTCCGGGTCGTTTTCAAGGAAAAGGTCGGCCACGTTGCTCAAATGCACCAAGCGCTCCAATTGGGGACTTCCAAGACCGAATTGCTGGCAAAGCTCGTAACAGAGCAGTCCGGCCGACTTGTTCGTGTCGTGAATCAATTTCGCGTTTCTCGGGGTGGTTTCTGTCTTGTGATGGTCCACAATCAGCCAATTAAGCTTATCCAAACGAGGCTCAAAAGCGAGATCACAGACCCATGCGGAGGATTCCGACATAGACCGCTGTTTCCATCGATGTGAGTGGTATGCTTCCAAAGGAGGCTCATTTCCAAAGAGCTGTTTGGCTAATCGTTGTAACAAAGTCCCCGAAATCAGGCCGTCTAAATCGCTTTCGTGGGTTAGGATTACTTCCGGATGCGGCACGTTCATCATTCTGAGGAAAGCCTAACGGAGGAAAACCGAGGTGACTAGCCCGCATTTTTCATTGTCTGTGCCATATTTCGAGTAAAATGCTGTTGTATGGATTTGTTTAACTTAAAAGATGAAGTGGTGGTGGTAATCGGAGCGACCGGTGCTTTGGGCGGGGCGATCGCCGACGGACTGGCCGAG
>JAHEOI010000062.1 GCA_018610125.1 Verrucomicrobiota bacterium | reverse complement strand
TGAACCGCGGCGACCTTGCGGTCGCTGGCGCCCAGATCAAAGCCGATCCGGCAGCCATCGAGGTGACGTCCCAGCGGGGCGGACGTTTCGTGGGCGGGAGGAAGGTCTTGGAATGACGTCGGAATCACCTGAAAGGGGCGCTCATAGATACGATTCCCCATGACATCGGCATCGAAGCGGCCCGTCGTCGATTGCTCGAAGTGGCGCTTGAGCTCATTCGCGAGCAATTCGGGACCGGCGAGGTAAATGCGGGAGGCGCCTCGAGACCAGAGCAGGAATTTCGTCAATCGCTCGAGGTACGGAAAGTTGGCCCGGGCGTTGGGATGATCCTCGGGAAGGACTTCCGTGGGAAAGCGAGAGACCGAGCCATCGACCTGTTCAAGTGCCAGGTCGACCTTTTGTGAGCCGGGGCTCTCGCTGACCCATTGACGAAAGGCGTCATTCACCAAGGCGGCCGGCCTGAAGGCGGGATCGAGCTCCGGGGTGAGCCGAGGGCGAGCGAGGGGCAAAGCATTCAGATTATCCATAACGAATGTTCTCTTACTCTAAAAGCGGTTGAAGATCAAAGCCTACTCAAACTGCCCGCATTCTTCAACGGGGAGTGGCAGTTTCCTGGGGATTTCCGGGATTCGATAGCCAAACCCGGGGCCATGAATCGATCGAAGATCGACGTCACCCTCGCGACGTTGGTAAATCCCGGGATGGACAGAAGCCTCGGGGCGAGATGCTTCCGGGTAGAACTGCATCGAGTTGGTTTCGACCCCCATAATGGTGCCGGTATGAGCGGCCAATGACAGATGCGGGATTTGGGCCAGCATCGGATTGGTGAGGTCCTGAACCATCAGGGTCATTCCGTGCGCTTTGGCCCAGCACGCCGTCAAAATCGCGCCGGTTTGCGTTTTGCAGGTCTTAAGGGCCACGCCTGTCCATCCCAAGCTCCTCCCAAGCCTGACCAAAGACCAATCGTGAGCACTTTCATCCAAGAAGAGCGGCTTGCGAGCGCTGACGCTATGGGCATCGATCCGGTAGCCTTCGAGGTCATAAGGGAAAGGTTGCTCGACGTAGAGGATCATTCCGTAAAGGCGGGGGAATTCGTCACGAAGCTGATCCAAGATCGCGTTCACGTATTCGGGATCGGTCACGGTACAATTGAAATCGGTGGTGAGCCATTCGACGCCGTAGTCGACCGCTACCTGACCGACACGGAGAAGACGGTCGTAGTCCCATTCCGCATCGGTCCCTTTCAACTTGATTTTCAGACATTTCAATCCGTCCCGCCGGATCCAATCCGTCAGGAGCACCGGGTAGCCATCATCCGGCTCGTTTCCGGTCAGGTCTTCCCTGGTGATGGGGTCGAGGCCGCCGACCAGGTGCCAAGCGCATAAGCGGGCTCGCGGGCGAGTCAGATAGGCGTCGGGATATCGGCCGTGAAAGGCCACATCCGTCCCTTCAGCGGGTGATAGGAAGGCGCTCAAGTCCTGGCCGAGGTGATCCGGGCCGTAAAGCCCATAGATCGGCCGTTTCATCAATTGCCCGTAGGCATCGTGCAGGGCGATATCGAACACCGAACAGCAGACCAACGCTGCCAGCCATGGCATCGCAGGCATATCGCCGCGCGGGGCGGCATTATGCTCGGCGAGGATGCTTGGCAAGACCTTGGATTGGAATTGGTGGCCGAGCTCGATCGGATGACCCTCTCCGTCAAAATGAGCCCATTTTTTCGCCAGGCGCCGGCAAAAGGCCATCAGGTCTTGGTGACGGGACTGATAAGAGAGCTGCGACGGCCAGACCCACTGCACGCTGAGCGGTGTTTCTCCCCACCCTTCGGCGACGTGTCCGTGCCGATCTTTGACCGAAACCATTGCCCGGGCACAAGTCACCGATGTCAGTGTCTCCGGGCCGAATTTGAGCGGCATCCGAGTCTCGACCGGAATGAAATAAAGCTGGGTTCCGAGAGTACTGATATTGGTCGGTCTCGTCATAAACAGTCAAAAGATAATCGATTCACCGCCGAGCTTTTACCACTGGCATGTATTCTGCGACACGCTCGCGCTTCCACCAATTCCCGGTTTTACGGCGCTCTTGAAAGCTCGTAAAGCGATAGTGATATTTGAGCGCGCGAATGGCATCCGGGGGAGAATCCGGAAAGGGATTGCGCTTGAGCAGTGCCGTTACTTCGGAGCGATTCTCAAGCAAAGCCCGAATGAAATTGGCAAACCATTGCTGCTGAGTGTGGCGAAAATTGGGCCGCAAGGCGGCAAACCACATTTGCCAGTCCAAACGCGGCATATGAGGGATGACAAAGCGTGGCGGCTCCGATAAGTCATCCGGTTTCCATTTGAAGTCATAAGTTTGCCAATCCCCACCTTCGTGCCGGCCTTGAATAATGATCTCGGGACGTTCCGTCGTCATGACACGAAATAGGCCGTAGGAATTGATACTGCGAAAGGAGCGGACGCGGCTAAGGAGGAGCTGAACCTCCTTCGGGAGAACGGGCTTATTGTTGGGGCGGGGGCGCCGTTCGACCCAATTCAGTGCCGTTAGCAGTTGGGCCGAGGAGACGAAAAGCACAAATAGCAGCACCGGAAGCCGAATCCATCCGAGCCGGCTGCGCTTTTGGAACTGCCACGAGAAGCTTGGGGAGGCGAGACGTCTTTGCAGAAAACGAGGCAGGGACTGATCGTCAATCAAAGTGACGCAGAGGACGATCGCCAACAGATTAAAGAAGCCGTAGTTGCCGGAGAGGATGATAAGCAATTGGAATCCGACCAGACCGACAAAGGCGATGTTGCGAAGACGTCGCGGGCCCCAAATGAAAAAGGGGAGCGCGACCTCGATCAGGAACATCACAATGACGGAAATGGCGTGAAACCAGTGGGGACACTTTGCCAAGTACCAACCGATCCATGTCGGAAGCGGCTGGGTCCAATAGTGGTAATCCAAAGCCGTCAGATTGAGCCAAGTGTTTTCGCCTTCCGGTCCGAAGCTGTTCAATTTGACGACTCCCGATTCGAACATGAGCCGAAAAAGCAGCCACCAGAGCAGGAACCGTCCGATTCGGGAAGGCGAGATCAGCTTGCTCCAGCGTTCCCGGAGCACCCAGGGAGCCATCCAAAATGCCATGAATCCGGTTTCAATGAGCAGGCTGTCCCATTGGAAGCTCAGGAACACCGGGACTGCAGTTGTCAGGGAAAGATAGCTTGCCCACAAGAGGAGCAGCAGCAGCGGAGGGAAAATCCCACAGATCAGCAACAAGGAAACCACCATGCCCGCAATCAGGACTTGTTGCAGGAATGCGTCGCCGGCATTGAGCCAAAAAAGTGACGGGGCCTGATAAAAGCGGTCTCCTTGATAGGCTTGGCCCAACTGGTCCAGATATGTCTGGAATGGGTAAATCCCGTTGCTGCCGACCAGGCCGGAGGACTGAGCCCAGAACGAGGCGAATGCGATAAAGAATATGAGCCCAAGCAATCGAAGGAAAAGCCAACTTGAAACGCGATAAGTGGGCGGGGCGACGGAGCGTCCCCAGAGAAGCCGGGTCAGCACCGAGAAGGAATAACGATGTGTTGCGACAAAATGGTAAAGCTTTTCCGAGGTGGCTGCGAATCCTGGTGAGTGCTGATAGAGCCAATAGAGCTGCCTCCAGGGAGCGACCTCTTTCAGGGCACGAAAGACCGCCTCAGCCGCGGTGTAGACGCGTCCGTCCGTCTCGATTAATTGAACCGCCTCGCGGCATTGTTCGACCGGGATCTCCGGATAGTCGCTTAAGCACTCCTGGTAAGAGCAGTAATCGATCCGCTCCCCGCTCAGTGCCTTCCAGCGTGCAATCCATTTGACGCAAAAGCGGCAGTCGGCGTCATAAAGCATGACCGGCCGCCGCTCCGGCGGGGACCCAACCTCACGTATTGTCGGTGCCATCGATTTCCGTTGAATGGATCATCACCCTGCGCTATCGGTTGGAAGGCAACGGCCTCGCTACTCTTCGTCCACGACCGGATTTCGAAGCGTGCCGATGCCTTCGATTTCAACCTCGACCGTATCACCTTCCTCGATGCGCGATGTGATCCCCGTGGCACCGGTGTAGATGAGATCGCCCGGCTGCAGGGTAACATAGTGACTGACAAAGCTCACGACCTTGGCCACATCACGAACCATGTAGCTGGTATTGCTTTTCTGCTCGCGCTGGCCGTTCAATCGGATTTCGATGTCCAAGTTTTGGTGATCGAGGCCCGAAGCGACGACCGGACCGCAAGGCGCGAAGGTATCGGCCCCTTTTGCGCGCCACCATTGCATATCGGTCGATTGCCAATCCCGCGCGGTCACATCGTTGCCGCAAGTGACCCCAAGTACATGATGCGGCGCTTCCGACACCGAGATCTCCTTGGCGCGGCGCCCAATCACGGCAACCATTTCCGATTCATAATGCACATTTTCAGCCCCTTGAGGGATGACAATGTCATCGCCCGGACCAATGACCGAGGAGGGCGATTTATAAAAGAGCTGGAGGGTCTCCGGAATCTCGGTTTCCCCGGTTTGGCCGACATGACTCCGGTAATTGAGAGCCACTCCCAGGACCTTGGATGGTTGAGTCGGCGCCAACAGCGTCACGTTGGAGAGGGCATACGACCGCCCGGTCATTTTCCTGTCCCCATAGAAATCGCCTTCAATCTCGTGTATTCGATTCCCTTTCACGACACCGTGACCTACGTGGCCGTCCTTTTCGAATCGAGCGAGCTTTGTGATCGACTCCTCGTTGGCGCTTGTCTCGTGAACAAAGGCGAGCGGGCTCAGCACCAAGGTCATGGTCAAGACGAAACGACCGACATATTGCTTTAGGTTCGCATTCATATGTCCAACAATTGGTCGGTGAGGGGCTTCGGTTTCAAGGAAAATGTATGGGATCCCAACTGCGGTCGCTGTGTCATCGGGATTAATTGCGGTTATCCACCTCGAAACGATTCCCGCGAGGTCCCTGGGCATTTGAGTTGCGAAGCGATTTCGGAGCCCTTAAGCTAAAGTTTGGAAAGGTTTGAGCGCAAGGCCCGGGATGGGCTCATGGCTTACTCGGGGGCTGAACAAGTGCATCGACTTGAGTGATTGAGTAATGAAACCGGAAGCGATGATTCGATGGCTTTTGACCGGGGCTGCCTGCGCCGTGCTGCTGGTATTGGTGCTTGAGGGGCTCTCCGGCTCGCTGCCGCTTCGTCAGGCTCAAGCCGAGAGGCCACCGCATCGTGAGCAGTCGCAGGGTGACGCGGGCGTCGATCACCGACCCGAGATTCCGGGACCGGCTCTCGATCAGCTCTTCAAAGAGACCCGGGGGACCTTAAGCAACTATCGGGACCGTGACCGCAAAGCGGCGCAAGAAACCTTGCAAGAGATTGACAAGATTTTCGCCGATTACCGGGCTCATGTTCCGGCCTTTGTCGGTGAGGTTTATAGTCTGAATGGGAAATGGAAAACCGTGAAGGGGTTTCTTCACGACCGATATTCCGCCTGGTTCAAGGGTGATAGGACAGATCGGGTGGAGAAGTATGTCCGGTCCGTATGGACCGACCATTTCGGGGCTGCCAACGAGCTCCAAAGCGAGCTTGTACAAGCGCTTAGGTCATTGGCTGCCAAATTGGAGGCCCATCGCAATACCATGCTCGTTAAGATTGACGGGCATCTCGACGATCTGGATCGGTTTGGGGAATTCGAGCTGGAGCTCGATCGGGCGACGTTCGAGCAAGTATTGATGCAACAGACGATGGAGGCGGCGGAAAGATCGGCCAAGGTCGGGATGACGGCGGAAATGGTCTCGCTTGCGGGCGGCGAGCTCTCGGCTTACACACTCCTTAGGTTACTACGGGTCAGTGTCCGCGGGTCGATCGCGGCGCTTTCTTCAACGACTGCGGGGTCCGTGGCGGCGAGCTCTTCGGCCACCGGTAGCGGCCTGTTGATGTCGGGGTGGACGACCTTGGGAATTGGTCTGGTCGTGGGTATCCTGGTCGATTATGGTGTGACCCACCATGCCAAGACACGTATGGAATCCAGATTGGAGCAGGCGCTCTTGCGGATGGAGATGAGGATCATGCATGGCGGAGGGGAGAGTCCGGGACTGTCAAAGCGGATCAGGCAAGCGTTTGATCGGTATGAGAATCGAAAGGATCGGGCAGTTCGGGCCTCATTACGAGAGACCCTCGGCGTCGAGGGCATCGATTTAAGCGCGACCGACTCCAAAGGCGGTTACGCGGAAGCGAAGGCCGGCTCATGACCAAATGGACACGATATGCCATCGTTATCGCCCTTCTTGGGGGGGTTGGGCTGCCGAATGCCGGAGGCGGTACGTTTCAGATTTTACAGAAGACTGCTATCACGATTGGAAACCGGATTGGCGGTGAGGCTGCCGAGACAGGGGGAACCAAAACTGGCAAGGTTTTGCGGAAGGCGCCCGGCGAGGGGAGCCAAAATTCGGTCTTGCGTGAAACGGGGAGTGAAGTGGCGGCAAGGGGGGCTAATGCCGCGGATGACTTCGGCGAGACCGGTCGAATGATTGTCAACCGTCTGGGTAAGGAGGGGGCAACACTATTGAATCGAAACGGTGAAGCAGTCGTTCCATTGGTACGGGAATATGGCGCCGAGGCGGCGGAGGTCTGCGTGAAGCACCCGGGATTGGGAAGGCGATTGGTTGAAGAGTTTGGAGAGCGTGGCATTCGGGTCGGACAAACGCTTGAAACCGATGAGGTAATCCGGCTCTATCGCGCTATGAAGCGGATGCCTCCGGGAAAGAGCCGAATGATGTTGCTTAAGCGGGCCGGACGGCAGGGAGGGCGGGCGATCCGCTTCGCTGAGCGACATCCAAAGACGGTGCTTGGCGGGGCGACAATCGGTTACCTGTTGACCCATCCGCAACAGGTTGGCGAATTGGCCTCTAAAAGCATCCTGGGAGTCTTAAAAGGGGTTGGAATCGACCCCGAGAGCTCTCCTGTTGCCGCCATCGCGGTGGTAGGTCTGTTTGCCTTCATCCTAATGGGACCGGTTTACCTCTATGGCTATCTTCGGTATCGGCGGTAACGGATTTGATGTTGCGTTAGGCTTTATTGTCTCCTCCCGTTCGCCCCGACGCTTGGCGGCGAAATCGAAGCTGGAGTGAAACCGTCTGGGCTACGATGGATTTCAATCAAGTATACGATCAGATGAAACGGGCTGCAGGTGCTCTTGGCCGAGCTGAGAAGGTTTTGAGCCCGGACCGGCGTTCGCGTGTCGCAAGTGAGGAATCAGCCCTTTTTCATAAGATCGATCCCTCACTGGCCCCCGATTTTCCGTTGCTGCTGTCGGTCTGTGGTGGCGGCAACAGCGGGAAATCGACGCTTGTCAATTCTTTGATCGGGGAATCGGTTGCGCCGACCGGGGGAACGGCGGGATTGACGCGAAGAGGGCTTATTTGCGGTCACCCCGAGCTTTGGCAAACCCCCGCCTTCTGCCAAAGTCTGTTCCATTGCTTCCCGGAGTCTCCGAAACGGATGGAGTGCGCCGACGATCTCTTGACGCCGGGAACGCCGGTGTTTGTGGAAAGCACTCGTCTTCCGAGAAACCTCTTGATTCTGGACACACCCGATTTCGACACCGGCGCCAGGAGCAGCTACACCAATCGGTCATTGGCAACACCGATCCTCGAAGCGAGCCATGTGTTAATCTATGTCTTTACCAATGCCAATTACGCGAACAAAGACAACACCGATTTCCTGCGAGAGCGATTGCATGAGATTGGGACTCGAGAGATTATCCTGGTTTACCGGGTCAGTCCGGCGTTGGACGATGAAACGGTTTCCCGGCATTTAAGCGAGGTTGCGGGGAATCTTTATGTCAATGGGCAAGCCGACCATATCAAGGGGTTTTATCGAACCGATGAATCGAACGAAGTCGTCGCGGGAGATGAGTCGATGCGGCTGCGTCCGGTCGGCTCGTCTCCGGAGATGAGCTCGCTATTCAAGAGCCTGGATCCCCGCGCGATTCGTCAGTCGCAGTCGATGTCGGCGGTCGCGCATTTCCTCGATGAGGCAGACAAAGAGAGAGCGCGTCTGGACCGCTCGCGGGAGCATCTGGAGATTTATCGGAATGCATGCTTGATTGCGTGTGGTCGAGCTGTCTTAAGCTCATTACGGCTCTTTCCGCAGGAAGCTATCCTTGAGCGGGTTCAACAGCATTATGCCGAGACGGCTCCGCCCCTCGTTCGATACTTGAGGACCCCGGGCAAAAAGGTCCGTCAGGTCACCGGTCGAGTCCGAGCCTGGATGCCGAAAAGGCGAAAAAACTCGGACAAAGCGGTCTCGCAGGAGCTCCTGAAATCCGTCCAGAGTGCCGCCAACGAGTTTTATCGCCACCTGTGTGCCGAGCAAATCGTAACCACGGCATCCCTGACCGACCCCGACGGACGTGCGCTGTATGAAAAAGTGCGGCGACTGAGCAATCTGCCCAACCCTGAAGGGGCTCCGAAACCGAGTGTCGAAGGGCCGAACGGCGACAACGAGCTCCGATTGACCGTGCCTCGCCATCCCGCAGTGAATGATCTTGTTCAGGAAATGCAAACGGTTAATGTCGAGGAGAGGCTGGCCAAGATTAAGGAAGAGGCCTTACGGGTCCTGAAGGTCCCGGAGAATCCATTGACCGCGTTTGATCGGGAATTCGACCGTGAGCTCCGTCATCTCGTACTGGAAAATCGGCAAAACCTCTCCATGATAAAGCGGTTCTCGGAGTATCTCTTCGCATTGGCGGATATGGGATTGGTCTCGGGCGCGTTAACCTATGTCGTTTTTACCGGCGATATTGTTTCCGCAACGGCTGCGGGCTCGGCCAAGGTAACCGGGCTTTTTGGGTTGAACGACCTGGCTGCCCTGCTTGTGTTTCCGGCCCAAGCCAAGCTGGGTCAATTTGAGCGTCATTTCCTCTCCGATCTCCTTCAGAAGTGGCTGAATGACCGAGTGCAACGCGTCCAGCAGATATTTGATCGGCATTTGAGCGGATCGTTTATCAGCACGTGCGGCAAGCGGTTTCAGGAGGCTGACGAGGCTTTATCGGAAGTCGGCGACGCTCTGGAGGAGATCAAAGAGGAAGCCTGCCATGTTGCCAAGTGAAGAGAGTCAGACGCTTGCCCTGCAAGCCAAGATCGAGCTTTGTGAAGCGCGTTTGGATGGCCTGAGCCAGGGCTTGGATTCGTTCGAATATTGGCAGCCTGCCAAGCGCTTGAAGCACCTTGTGCAAGAGGCCTCTGCTCAGCTCCATCAGCTTAAAGGGCGAATCGAGCGGAAATTGACCCTTGTTTTGATCGGCCCGACCGGGGCGGGCAAATCGACCCTTTTAAATGCGCTCGTGGGCGGCATGGAGATTTCCAAGATGGGAGCGGATCGTCCGACGACCAAGGAAGCGATCATCTATTGTCAGCGGCGCCAGGATGCCGCTCCCCTGATCGAGGCATTGGGTGAGGGCCAAGCGCGTGTCGTCGAGGAGCCCGAGGCGAGCGGCTTGAGCCGATTGATCCTTATTGACACTCCGGACACGGACAGCATTGAGGGAGGGGAGAAATTTCGAGGGATTCATCAGGCCCTCAGCTCACAGGCGGATGTCCTGGTCTGTGTTTTCCATGGTCAGCATCCGAAGCGGCGGGACAGCACGGACTTCCTGGCTGAGCTGGTGAAGTCGTTTCACGGCTCGGCGCTGTTGGCGGCGATCAATCAATGCGACCGACTTCGAGAGGACGAGCTCGACGTCGTCGTCCGAGACTTTACTCAATACCTTGAGGCTGGTTGGGGAAAGAAGGAGATGAAATTCTTCGCTATCTCGGCCAAGAGGCACCTTGCAAACCCCGAGTGGGGGGATAGCGGGGCCCCATTGCATCAGCGGGACGATTTCGATGAGCTCCAAGAGGAGATATTTGAGCGTTTGAACCAGGGGAGTGTGGTGGTCGACACCCGTGTCCGGCGGGCTCAAGAGATCGTCAGTTGGGTCGAGCAATACATCAGTGGGGAGCTTGATGCCGTGGCGACAAAAGCCGGAGAGATCCGGGGAGAAATCCGAGATTTATTGGAGAAAGCCATTCATGAGGTTGTGTCGGAGCTTGAAGCCGGCGACGACCCGATGCTGGCCGGAATTGATCTGTTGTTTTATGATCAACTGACCCAACGCTGGTCGCCCCCATTGAATTGGCTGTTGGTCGTCTGGTCGAAGATTTTGGCGCTCGGGGCCGGGGTGTTGAACCTGTTTCGGGTTGCCAACCCGGCTGCACAAGTGGCGGGGGCCTTCACCTCGGCCATCCGCTCATTCCGCAGCCGAAAAGCGTTGGACGACGCCAACAGCCCGGCGCAGGGAGAAGTGATCTTACAACAGCTACGCTATCGCCTCGGCCAATCGTGGCAGGATAAGGCAAACCGGTTGTGCGTCCTCGGTTTCAGCTCCGAGGTCAGGAAAGTGGAATCAATTTGCCCCGATGATGAGCAGCTTGGCTCGCGGATGGCCCAAGCTTGGCTCCGTTGTCTCAAGGAAACGATCGAGCGCCGGGCTGCGGCGTGCAGTCATTGGACATTACAGCTTGTGTTTAATCTGCCGATCATTTGCCTCTGGGGATGGATCGCGTTTCAGGTGGTCATTCGTTTTTTCCAAGGGAATTACATCTCTGCAGACTACGCCAGGCATTCAATGCTGATGTTGTTCTTGACGATCGTCATTCAATTTGTCGTTTATCAATTTATCATCACTTGGGTAAAAGGGAAACGCTTAGTACGGCAGGCGATTCGACGATTCTTGGCGCAATTTAACGAGCAGGGGGACCGTATGCTTGCCAATCCGGTCCTTAAGGAGCTGGACGCGATTGAAGGGATGCGACAACGATTGGATTGGTGAGACATCGGTGGCGAGGCGTTGCCGGGGCCCACGCCAAGCATAGGAGAGAGCTGGAAAGAAAAGCGGTGACGAGTCACGCGCACTCCACAAGCTAGCGCAGATAAGCGGCTACTGTGGCTCGGGTGGTGACATGAGCTTAAACAGGACTGAGACGTGCTTGTTGACAGACAGCAAAACAATATCGATCTGAAAGTGAAGTCCCGGGCCTTGGCGGGGTGGGCTCGATTGGGTGGATTGGGTGTCGTGGCGGCCTTATTGCTCGGGTTTGCCATGCCGACGGGATTGTTGGCGCAAGAGGAAGAGAATTGGCGTGTCTATCGGGCTTCCGACGGGCTGAGCGACTCGTACACGACCGCGGTTACCGTAGGCCCGAAAGGCTCCGTATGGGCGACTCATCGTCAGATCGGAGCCATCAGTGCCCTGGACGGGTATGAGGTAAGACAGGTTTCCACGGGAGGAGGAATTTACTTCCCGGTTCGTGTGACTCGGACGGGGCAAATCTGGAGCGTTTATTCGGGCGGGCTGCAGGAATTCAAGGATGGCGAATGGATCCAATATCCGATTCCCGAGATACGGACTGAGAACCAGGTAAATCTGCTGCGTCGTGTGCGCCCGATCTCGATCGTGCCGTATCAGCACAACCGTCTGCTGTTCCTGCTGGGGGATCGTCTAACGAAATTCGATGCCTTCCTGAAAGAGACCGATGTCGTGAAATACGCTTCCGAAACCCGGCTGGGGCGTTTTTGGGACATGATTGGATCACGAAAAGGGGGCTTGTGGATTACGGGCGAGCGGGGTGTCGCCCGGATGAAAGGCCCCCTCAGGAAGCTGCCTGAGCAAGCGCGATGGAAGGAATTCCTCCTCCCCAAGCGACTTGGGGTTGAAAATCTGCAACGGCCTCTGGTCGACGGAGAAGGGGGGATTACCATGATTGCCGAGTCGACAGAGGGCTCCGAACGAATGGTCGTGCATTTCGACGGGAGCTCTTGGAAAACCTACGATGTCGCCGGCAAGAACGTCCGAAAGGCGTGGCGTCAGAGCGATGGCACAATTTGGGGGATCACGATCAATTCGCTTTTCCGGTTGCGGTCGGGAGATATCGAAGTATTGGAACGGGAAGGCCTTTTGGCCGGGCAATATTTCGACGCCGCGGTGCAGGAAAAGGATGTCTTCTGGCTTGCGACCTCCGAGGGATTGGTCCGATATGCGCCGCTTCCTTGGCAGACTCCGAAGCCGATGACGGGGGACGGGGTGCCGTTTCATACGATCCGTCAGGATGAAAGGGGAACGATTTGGTTTGGGACAGCGGTCGGACTGGTACGTCAGGAGGATGGGGAATGGACTCATTATGAGTGGCCGATCGAGGAGGAGGTCTTCTTTCAAGCAACCGACCGAATGGTGCGGTTGCCATCCGGCCATTATGTCGTCGATTTGAACCGGCGGCTCTACAGATTTGACCCCGAGAGAGGTCGGTTTGCCTCGATCGATATTCCCCGGGCGCAAGCGGGTCGGGTGTTGGGACAAGTCAACGATGGGAGCAAAGCGGTTGTTGCAACCAGGTCATTGACCTCTTCCAACGGGGCGGCCGATATCCGTTTGTTTGATGGGGAAAGTTGGAGCGATTTTCCCGATCCTCAAAGAGAAGGACCCGAGCGCGGCAGTTGGCTCTTTTTTGAGGAGACCTCGGAGGGGGATTACTGGCTGGGAGGAACCGAGGGGATTGCGCGGTATCGTGACGGGGACTGGACGGCATTTAAGCTGGGCGACGGAAGGGGGACGCAGGCTGCGCTATGCATGCTGGAGCGAAGAAACGGGGAGATTTGGTTTGGGGGGCGCGGAGGGGTCTGGGCCTTCAATGGGAAAGGGCTCAAGGTGGTAAGGCGGGGTTTGGATCGTGTCAATAAGATGGTCCAGGTAAAGGATGACACGATTTGGATGGCTGCCAGCAGCGGGCTTTATCGCTATCGAAATGGGTCATGGCTGCGAAACGGGGTTGAAGAGGGCTTGCCGAGCGCGGCCGTTTACGAGATTTTTGAAGGCGAAGGCGGCACCAAATGGGCCGGTACGAGTCGTGGTGTGAGTCGGTACCATCCTGCCGCCGACCCGGATCCGCCCGAAACCGAGATTGAGCTGTCGAAAAAGAGAGTGAAGTCCTCGCCCCAGCGAGGCATCAATGTCCCTTTCCAAGGTCGGGACAAGTGGAAATTTACCTCGGATGAGCGTTTGCTCTATTCATTCCGTGTTGATCAGGGAGGATGGTCCTCGCTGATGCGGAAAACTGAAGTGACCTTGACGAATCTGGCTGCCGGACCCCATCGGTTTCAAGTCAGGGCTGTCGATCGGAATGGCAATTTAGATCCCTCCCCGGCCAAGGCCGAGTTGATGGTAACACTGCCATGGCATCAAGACCCCCGCTTGGTCGCGATCTCGATTGGCGGCGCGATCATCATCCTCTTGCTGGCGGCATTGGCGTACAATCGCCACCGGAGACTGGTTCGGAGCTATGCCGAAGTCGAGCGTATCGTGGAGCAACGCACCCGGGAACTTGAACGGGCCAATCAGCAGCTCTTGCATAGTCAAAAAATGAAGGCCCTCGGGACATTGGCTGCGGGGATCGCTCATGATTTCAATAGCATGTTGTCGATCGTCAAGGGGTCGGTCCAGATCATCGATCGGAATTTGGATGACCCTCAAAAGATCAAGGGACGGACCACGCGAATTAAAACCGTCGTGGAGCAGGGAACAAGCCTGGTGAAGGCGATGCTTGGGTTTAGCCGTGATCCCCGGCGTGAAGCCACACAATTTGATCTCAACCAAGTCCTCGACGAGGCGATCAAGCTTGTTGAAGACCGATGGTCCGACCGGGTAGAAATCAAGCTTTATCCGGGGTCGAATCTACCCAAGCTGCACGGTGTTCCCGAGCTGCTGAAACAGATCGTTGTCAATCTTTTGATCAATGCCTCGGAAGCGATGGGGGAGGAAGGAACGATTGCCGTCGAAAGCGGTTTGGCGGAAGGCATTCCCGATGAGCTGGTGATTTCCCCGGCCACGTGCGGGGACTATGCGTTTGTGGCTGTTCGAGACTCCGGGCAGGGGATAGACCCGGAAGATCAACATCGGATCTTTGAGCCATTTTTTACGACGAAGTCGTTTTCATCGAAACGGGGAACCGGTCTCGGCTTGTCGATGGTCTACGAATTTGCCCGGACGATCGGAGTCGGGATTCGAGTGGATTCGGTCACCGGCCAAGGGACCCAATTCACGCTTTATATTCCTTTGGGGTCATCGGAATCAGAGGCTGAGCTTGCTTCCGCGGGCCATGTCAGGTTGAATGGATAGCGAAGCGTTGCTTCAGACCAATCTAGGGAAGGCCATAATGCCGCATACCCCAACATTACTGGTAATCGAAGACGATGATCTTCAATACGAAATCTACGAGGAAACCCTTACCGATTACCGACTCATTCGGACGACCACCGGCAAGGACGCGCTCGACGCGCTGACCCAATCCCCGATCGATCTCATCCTATTGGATCACATCCTCGCCAAGGGAGAGCTCGGCTTGGACTATCTCCCCAATCTTAAAGAGGTCCTGCCACACGTACCGCTGGTGATTGTTTCCGGAGCGTTGGAGGTCCATCAGCAGCTCCAAGCGTTACAGGGACCAAGGGGAGCGGACTTTTGCGTTACCAAGCCGGTCGATGTGGAGGAACTGAAAAGCACGGTCGACTACGCGATCCGGGAATGCGGTGAAGCGGAAGTGGTCCGTCGGTTTGAAGCGCTTGAGCGCTCGAAGCGTAGCGAAATTGAGAGCTTGCTGAGTCGCTCGACGGACCGCCTCAGTCGTCAAAACGCCATCTTAAAGGAGGTCAAGGGGGTGACGGAGCGGCCCAATGTCTCCGCGCTGGCCAGACGATTCAGGGTGGCACGGCGGACCATTATTCGGGATTTGCAGGAACTGATTCGACGAGGCCAGCTCGACGCTTCCGTGTTTCCAAAATGGGAGCAAGAGCCCGCTTCGGATGATCCGGAAGAGAGCGAGGAGTGACGCTCGGACTGGGGGACGGAGGACTTGACCTACGCAGCCGGTTTGTCAAGGAATCCCGAAAGAGCTCACCGGTCAGTCGTTCAAGAGCTCTCGGCAAGCCGAGCGAAGCTGTTTTAACCGGTGGGCCGAGCGGGCCTCCAAGTAGCAGCGGATCATTGGCTCGGTGCCGCTGGCGCGGAATGCGACCCATTGCCGATCGGGCAGAAGGAATTTGAATCCGTCTGTCGTGATCATTCGCTCAACAGGGAAGGAGCCGATTCGGTCCAGACCGGAGCCGAGTCGCTTTAGGAGTCCTTCTTTTTTGTCAGCCGGGATGGTGATATTGAGTCGGTCGGTGTGAAACTCGCCAGTCTGTTCTTCGAGTGACTTAAGGATCTCCCCGAGCGATCTCCCCTCGACGGCGACCAGCTCAGCCATTAGCAAGCATGCGAGGATCCCATCCTTCTCCGGGACATGGCCCTTGACACTCAAGCCTCCCGACTCTTCGCCCCCGACAATGATCGGCTCGCTCTCCATCAAGGCTCCGATGTATTTGAAGCCAACCGGGGTTTCATGCACTTTAACATCGAGCATTTCCGCCACGGCATCGACTTGATGACTGGTCGGGATGGTGCGTACCGCAGCGCCTTTCCATTTCCGATTCTTCTTGAGATGGTAGAGCGTCAATGCCAGCACCTGGTTCGGAGTAAGCCATGTCCCGTCGGCGTCGACGATGCCAAATCGATCGGCATCTCCGTCCAAACCGAGTGCCAAATGGGCCTTTTCCTGAACCACCCAATCCCGTGCCACCTTCATTCCCTCGGCGTTCGGTTCCGGGTGATGCCCTCCGAAAAGGGGGTTCGGGCTGTCATGGAAACAGGTCACCTTGGCCTCGGCCTCTTCCAAAAGTGTGTCCAAATAGCCCCGACCGGTCCCGT
>JAHEOI010000061.1 GCA_018610125.1 Verrucomicrobiota bacterium | reverse complement strand
TGTGGGGACGACTCATTCGACTACGATGTCGGGTGGCGCGGTAAGGGCCAATTTTGGTTTACCATCGGCAATGCGGCCGACCGCGGCGGCGAGCACGATGGCGACACCGTCGACGGCACTCGAACCCCGCTTAGCAACCCGACGATCTACAATGTGACCTACGTTGGCAACGGTACGGATGGCACCGGAAACGGTCAGGACGCGCTCAAGATGCGCGAAGGGGCTGCCGGCAAGTACTACAACAGCGTCTTCACCTCGTATGACGATAAGGGCTTGGACATCGATGCGGATGCCTCGCATCGCGTTGACAGCGGTGACCTTAACATCGAAGACAACATCTTCTGGAATATGGGCGCCGGCGATGAGCCGTCCGCCTTGGCCAGTGAGACAGCGCAAGTGTTCTTCACGGACGACAGCAAGAACAACACGATCCAAGACCCGATGCTCCGCGGCATCAGCCGTCAACCAGATGGCGGTCTCGATCCACGCCCCGCAGAGGGAAGTCCCGCGCTTCAAAGCGATCGCACGGCCCCGGATGATGGTTGGTTCTCTCCTGTCGCCTACAAGGGCGCCTTCAAGGATGTCAATTGGGTTGCCGATTGGACGGCACTGTCGCAGAGCCGTCTTATCACGACCCGTGGGGCTCGCTCGCCCGAGGCCCACGCGCCCGTTGAAGGTGGCGGCTCGGGAGACGGTTTGATGCTCGGGGTTGCTCTCAGCGAGGATTCCGAGGGCAACCAAGAGCTGACCCTTGAGTGGTCCTCCGAGGGCGACAAGAGCTACCAGTTGCAGTCGTCGGCCGACCTTCAGTCCTGGACGGATGAAGGTGAGGCGCAGCAAGGCACCGGTGACATGATGAGCTCAACGCAACCCGTCAGCCCCGGCGGCCACAAATTCTTCCGCGTGATCGTGGAATAAGCCCAACAGTGAAACACGCCCCAGCGAACACGGGGCGTTTGAAATCGAACGGGGAGACCGTGCTCTGGAGCGGTCTCCTCTTTTTTTTGTAGCTCTTCACCCACAAAAACAAAAATTCGCAAACGGAAATGGAAACGCTCCGTTGAGACCGACGGAGATTGCATTCCGCCCCGTTTTCCTAAACGGTTTATTCACGAGAAATCCTTAAAGGCCTGATAGGTCTTATAACCTCCGGTGAGGTTCTTGGCGTCCAGCCCGTGCTGACGAAGCAATCGAGTCGCATAATAAGCCCGTTGTCCGACTTGGCAATAGGTCCAGATTTCCCGGTCGTCCGGGATCTGGGGAATTTGTTCGCGAAGCTGATGCAACGGAATATTCGTGGCGCCTTCAACGTGCCCGGACCGAAATTCGTCTTCATTTCGAACATCGAGAAGGAAGGCATTCGTCGATCCCAGCTCTTCCCAAAAGGCGACCGGCGCATCGCCTCTCAGTGCGTTTGCGGCGATCATCCCGGCAAAGTTGACCGGATCCTTGGCAGCTCCGAATTGCGGAGCATAGCAAAGCTCCGCCTCTTCAAGATCGTAAACCGACCCCCCTTTTTGCAGCGCCATGGAAAGGACGTCAATCCTCTTGACCACTCCCTCTACCCCACTGGCTTGAGCCCCGAGGATCGTGCCATCCTTCGGCGAAAAAAGCAGCTTGATGTCGATCGGGTGGCTCCCTGGGAAGTACCTCGCGTGGTGACCCGGATGGAGGTAGACCTTGCTATAGGGGATATGAGCTCTCTTCAAGGTTTTCTCACTGGCGCCGGTCCAGGCGACAGTCAAACCCAGTGCATGGCAGACGGCTGTGCCCTGCACGCCTCGGAATTTGGAGGGACGTCCAAAAATGACATCGGAGGCAATACGACCTTGCCGGTTGGCCGGGCCGGCAAGCGGTAGGATCGCCGGTTCCCCGGTAATCGAGTCTCGCACCTCCACCGCATCCCCCACCGCCCAAATGTTAGGGTCGGAGGTCCGCATCTGGGAATCGACCTGAATGCCTCCTTTTGGACCGATCTTCAGGCCGGCTTCCTTCGCCAAATGGGTCTCGGGACGTACTCCGATCGCCAGGATGACGGTTTCGACCTCGTAACGGGCATCGGAATGGGTATGGACTTGAAGGGTGTTTTTGGAAGTCCGCTCGAATGCCGTGACGGCGTCGTTCAGATGCAGCGTGACTCCCTGTTCTTTGAGATGTCGCGCAATCGGCGAGGCCATTTCCCGATCAATCGGAGGAAGCAACTGGGGCAGCATTTCCATCTGAATGACATGGATTCCCTGATGGACTAGATTCTCGGTCATCTCGAGTCCGATGAATCCGCCGCCGACTACAGCAGCGCGCTTGACGTCGTGCTCTTCGAGCCAACTCTTGATCTTGCGACTGTCCGGGATAGTTCGGAGAGCAAAGATCCCGGGCAAATCGATGCCCGGCAGCGGAGGACGAATGGGAGAGGCCCCTGGCGAGAGGACGAGTGCATCGTACCGCTCGCGATAGAGTGTGGAGTGATTGAGCTCGCAGACCTCAATTTCCTGCTTCTTGGCATCGATCGACCGAACCTCATTTTCCAGTCGAATCTCGATGTTAAACCGCTCCTTAAAAAGCTGGGGGCTCGCCATCAAGAGGTCCGATTCCTGCGGGATGACATCCCCGACAAAATACGGGAGGCCACAGTTGGCAAACGAAACATGAGGTCCACGCTCAAAAAGGATTATCTCGGCGTCTTCAGAGAGCCTTCGAGCCCGGGCGGCGCAGGAAGCACCGCCTGCAACTCCTCCAATCACTAATATTCGCTTCTTCATAGGCGATGGCTTTCGTGCAACCGGATTTCCCTATATCCAATCCAACCTGAAAAAGTAGACCACAGGGACGTGTTTGCGTCTTACCCTTTCTTGCCCTATAGTCAGCTTATCTTGCTCCCGTCATTTGCATCTCTCCCGGCCCTTGGCAATGTTGGGTCCATGTCGGATGCCACCCCAGCCAGCCCGCCTGTATGAAAATGGGCTGACAAATGACAATTGCAACAATGGTGCCAGCGACGCCGAAGAAGAAAGGAAAGCGGTGACGAGTCACCGCTTTCCCTAAGCCAGCGAGGCGTTGCCTCAGACCGCCAAGGCGTGACGTTTGTCTGAGCAACTGGCCGGATCCGATGTTTTCTGTCTACGCCTCGCTGTGGTTCCGCTCCGCGGAAGAGAAAAGAAGAGGGATTCCTTATTCGCCTCGCCCCAGATTCCTTGAGGCCGAAAACGGGTGAGGGGTTATTTGCCCGGGTTGCCTTCCAGAGTCAATGCGACCATCCCTGAATCGACTTGCTCGAAGAGTCTTTTTGAGACAAACGCCGGTTGTCCAGCGACAACAGGCCTTACTCCAAGCCCTAATAGTGACACAATTAAATGGTGCGTTATTATGTCAGAATCTCTTTGATGACACGGGCGGGCTCGACCCCGGTCAAACGTCGATCCAGGCCCTGAAACGGATAGGTGAGTCGATTATGGTCCATCCCAAGCAGATTGAGAACCGTCGCATGAAAATCGCGCACTGACACGGGATTTTTGGCTACGCCAAACCCGATATCGTCGGTTTCGCCGTAACTGAAACCGGGTTTCACCCCGGCGCCGGCCATCCACATCGTAAAGGCGTCCACGTGGTGGTCCCGGCCCGGGTTGTCGGCCATC
>JAHEOI010000060.1 GCA_018610125.1 Verrucomicrobiota bacterium | reverse complement strand
CCGGGTCCGGCACCTCGCCATCCCAGTCGACTCGGGCGCCATAAATATCACGCGCGGTCTCATTGTGGTACTCTTCCCAGACAACCAGGAACCGGTCGCCTCGGGCTGCGACAGATACATTCCTCTGCCATCGCCCAGAGCCATCACTCGTGATCTTAAACCCGGACGGATCGAGGATCTTCCCGTCGAAGCGAATACGGGCCGCAAAGATGCGGTCCGACGCACCACGACTCTCCGACCAAACGACCAGATATCCCTCATCGCCTCTGGCGACCGCCGGATCCTTAACACCCTTTGTCGGCACCGGGACCGGCTCGCCGATTCCAAAAGCCGAGCTCCATACAGTTTCACCGGCACCCCCCGCCGTATCTGACCGGCTTGCCGCATCCACGCTCCCGACCGCCAAGCCAAGCACCAAGATCCACACAGAGAGCACTCCCATGGAGCCAACCCGATCCAGAACGCCGACCTTCGTCTCCCGACAATATCCTTCCAACATCGTATCCATCCTATTTATTGCTTTCGTCACAGGGGTCAGAGATGACTATTGGAGTAAAGGGAAGGAAACTCCAATAGTCATCTCTGACCCCTAACCACTCCCTTTCAAAAAAGGTTTCCCTCTCCTCGAGGATCCGGAATCGCGAAAGGATTCCAATGCCGTAATCGCCACCCTGATAATCCAGGGTCTTGGCAAATGCCTTGTGAAGCCCGGTCGCCTCGCTCAGCTCCGCCAACAAATCCCTCTGCCCAACCCGTTCGGTACCGCGATCCACCTCCTGCAACGCCACAATGTCCGCGCCATGACGACAAATGAGATCTACAATCCGCTTCACATCGAGCCGACCATCGATCCCTTCCGCATGGTGGATGTTGTAAGTCATCACACGCAGACGATCCGCCCGCTCACTCTCGCCAGCCAAACCGTCTCCGAACAACGGACAGGTTAGCAGCACCCACATCAGCAACCGGCAAATCTTTCGTGCGATCCATGCTCCAACCCACGCGAAAAGCTGTCGCTTGTCAAAAAGGGTCCCGATTTTACCCCTCCCCACGCTTACCCATTGGATCGTTTTCACCATGCATTACCCTTACCCGAGACGTTCGGCTCGGCAAGCCGGCGAACTACAAGAGCTTCTTGTGTCACCCCACGATTCCCGTACCCTCCCGGGCTCATCATTGGCATGAGCGCTTCCTTGAAGCGCCCACCCCAAAAAACCGCAAACAAGAAGCGGCGCTCTTGACGCACCTTCCAACGCAATTCTAAGACAGATCCGCTTCGAGAGGGTGTGACCGCCGATTCATGTATCATCTCTGACCCCCTTGGATCACAGGCTGCGAGGGCTGGAGGTTCTACAGTACGGCCCCCGCCGAAGCCCGTACAGCCTCCTTTCTAACGCTGATCGAAGTCCAGAAGGAGGCGGCAGACCGGACGATTAAGACGGTTGAAGCCGACGGGCCCGGGCAGATCAACGTGACACTCGCGGACGGGCGCATGCACCACTGGCGTATCGACGGACTGGATGCCGAAGAGGATCGTCCGTCATCGGTCCCCATCGAGATGCCGGAAAAGGGTCCTGATGGTGACGTGCTGAACCGGGAGAAGACAAAGTAGACCGACAATGGATGGAATGATGAAGCAGCGATACCGCCGATTACGAAAACCACAACTTTCCTTACAGCCTCCTGATTCGAGTCGTAAAAGTACATGAAACGTTTTTATAAGCCGGTTAACCCGTCACTTGTCCCGATCGTCATACCGTTCATCCTGATTCTGGAGCTGGCGTTTACCGCTGAGGCTCAGGATGGGTTGGACCGCGGAATCAGCAAGCAGCAGATGATGATCCGGTCCAGCAATCTCATCAAGAAAGTCGGCGACGGAGTCTCTGTGGGACGAGGGCCGGCCGAAATTGCCGGACATGTACCGTTCATCGAGTTTACGGGTGTCTATCAGGCTTGAAGGTTTTAAGATAAGGAGAATTGAAGAATTAACCACGGATTACACAGATTACACGGATTGATGGGACGAGGAGTGCATGGCCGGTGAAAGCGCTTCGAGCGTGTGCCGGGCCAGTGAGCTGGATTCTCCCGGGAACAAACGCTTCAGACAAACTTCGCGATCCGAGCACAAGCGCTTGTTCCCGGGAGAATCCTGCTCACTCGGCTTTCACCGGCAATATCCGCGCATTCAGCGTAATCTGCGGTTAAGAGTCCTCTCGTTTACGTTTTTGCGGCTGAACAGCGACGTTTACGGAAGACAAATCGACTCAAGCCTAGATCAGTCGCAGTTTTGGGGTGCCGTTGATTACGGTCAAGCGGTATGTCAAGCAACTGCGCCATGAGGGGAGTCAGAGCTTTTTTCGTCCAACCGAGCGACGGAATGGACACTACACTAGGGACTTTACCAACCCACTTTCACTCTGTACGCTGGTTTTAAAAGCCCGTACGGAGCAAGTAGGATTCTATTTAGGTTGGGGCAAGAGATGTCCCGTTTGAATGAATCGGCTGAACCGCGATTCCGATTCGGCGACCAGGTTCGCGAGGCTTGGCAGCACGACAGCCGTCCAAGAAAGCTCCAGACGTAAACCCGTGAAACAAGCAACTACAATGAAACACAACGGCGAGAAGAATAATATAGTCCTGCTTGACAATCACCCCATCCTATTACATGGACTGGAAATTCTGTTCAACGACCAACCCAACTTGAAGGTTTGCTGGAAAGGGACCGACCCCGCCCAGGCGCGGGGAAGAGAGCGGAGTGCCGTCCCTACCACGACGGCGAGCAGCCCCTCACCGATCTTCTGAAGCAACGCTTCGTTAAAAATGATCGACCTTCCTGTAGGCATCGATCACTGCCTGCTCGCCGGCTTTGCCGGGCTTGGAATTGCCATGCTCCATCCCGACAACGCCATCAAAGCCTTTCTCATGGATATGCTTGAAGACGTTGTGATAGTTGATCTCGCCCGTCGTCGGCTCGTTCCTGCCGGGATTGTCGCCGCATTGGAAATAGCCGATCTCATCCCAGCAGGCATCGATTCATGCGAGAACTCCTTCCCTTTCTTCGATGATAGATCTCTAGCCCGTTTATCGTTATTGCCTAATGAGCCCTGCGACTGCCAGGATTTTACAAAACTCCCGGCAACTCGGTCAAGTTACATGATCAGGGTAACCGGAGGCTGACGAGAAAAAAGTCGCGAAGCTTGCGCGCGTGAGAAGCCGATGTAACGCAGGCTTTCCAGCCTGCTGTGGCGCAGGTTTTCCAACCTGCCCAACCCGGGTGAGAAGAAAGGGAGGGCAGACCTGGAGGTCTGCGTTACTCGTTTCCTAAGCTCCGGCCTACGCGACATTCGTCGGGACGGCTGATTAAGCGAAATTGGAGGTGTTCGATATGCCAAAAATCTTTCCGAAAACTTGGGGATCTACTCGGTGGAAAGCCCATCGGTGCCGGCATGGTGCTGGTGCTTATCTGCTTAGCCATCTGGCAATGGTTATCGTGGGCCGACAACCCGGGATACCGCGGAAAACCAGTCAGAGCCTGGGTGCGAGAGGAAGTCATGTCGCAATCCTCCCCGAATACGGCGGTGATCACGGATATCGGCGCAGAGGCCGTGCCATATCTGGTCAAATGGCTGGATTACAAGGAGGGTCTATCTCAAACCGTCTTGCGGATCATTCAACGCCGGACGGCCGGCTCTCAGGCACCGCTTTCCCTCTCGGAAATACGCGAAAATGCCTTTTATCTGCTCGGCACGCTCGGATCAACCGCCAAGCCTGCGGTACCGGAGCTCGTCAAGGTGCTCGAGACAACAACAAGCGCGCGGCGTCGTGCCCTTCGAGCTCTTCAGCGGATGTGAGCCCCATGGGGGTCAGAGATGACTATTGGAATATCGATGAACTTTGGTGGGCCTCTACCTGCCGCATCCCGGTTGGGCTTGCTGGCCTTTCGCACTGCCCGCTCGGTGCGACCAGGCAACCCGCAGCCCCCTTACCCGCTTCTTACAGCCAGTTATGAGCTTGTGAACTGCCCCTTCCTGCTCCGAACGCGGCTTACTCGACACGCCACAACCTTGCCCCTCCTTATCCCTTACACGGCAATAGTCATCTCTGACCCCCTTCGATCATTACAAATTGGATCGCTATTTCGACATTTCAACTGCTCGCCATTCACCGCCTCGAGCAGCTCCAACCAGCGACGCTGACCCAAATGATCGTAACGCTCATTGCGAAGATTTCGAATTTGAGATTCCTCAGCGGGAATGCCCGGCCGACCGATCGGGGCGGAGGCGTTGGGGGAATAAGGACGTCGCGCTTGACTTGCGGCATGGAGGGCGGATATTTACTGGGAGGCATATTCGCAACGAAGAAATGGAGAGCTTAAGGACAGTAATCATTGTGGGTGCGGGCGGCTTTGTGGGTACGGTAGGCCGATATCTGGCGACCGGCTGGGCTCAGCAGGCGAGTCCATTCTCCACGTTTCCCGTCGGCACAATGACGGTGAATTTGCTCGGGTGCTTCCTCATCGGACTGATTGGGGCCGGGATCGAGCAACGACAGCTATTCGGCCACGACGCAAGGCTGTTTTTGCTGATCGGAGTGCTCGGTGGGTTTACGACATTCTCGAGCTTTGCTTTCGAGACGCTATCTATGGCCCGAGAGGCAGCGTTTCTCAGAGCGGTTATCAACATTGCGGCTCAGGTCATCCTTGGCCTGGCTTCAGCTTGGCTAGGGTTCGTAATGGTGCGAGCATAAACCTATGGTGCTTCCTCGAGAAGGGCATTTACTGCGGATCTTCGTCGGTGAATCCGACAAGCACGGGGGGCTTCCCGTCTATGAGTGGCTAATCCAAAAGGCAAGAGAGCAGGGGCTGGCTGGAGCAACCGTGCTCCGAGGGCTGGCCGGCTTCGGGGCGCACAGCCGATTGCACACTGCCCACGTGCTTCGGCTCTCGACTGATCTCCCGATTGTCGTTGAAATCGTCGATACGATCGACAAGATCGAGGCCTTCCTGCCGACCGTGGACGCTGCCATCACGGAAGGACTGGCCACCGTGGAGAAGGTCGAGGTTCGGTTCTATCGAAGCGGAAAGGAGGGGTAGGGCAAAAACGGTCAAAATGGCCGATCGTGTGGCCCCCCTTTTCATGGTTCAGGAGTCGGCTTCATTCGTCTCCCAATACCGGGGATGCCAGTATGAATGTGAAAGGGGGGGCAGAGATGATTATTGGAGTTCAGGTGCACAATACTCCAATAGTCATCTCTGACCCCTCCTGCGCCCTGATCCCGTTTCGTAGCCAAGGCTTGACCGACCTCAAAGAATGCGAGAGCCTTGGCGTCGTGCAAACCGATTTACCTATCGGTTCAATCCACCCACTGTATGCAGGAGCAAGCTAAAAGTCTTTTCGATGACGAACCGGTGCGCGAAGTCGAGTCCGCCGGGGTGACCTACACCCTCCTGGGCACCGCTCACGTCTCCCGAACCAGTGCCGAGACCGTCCGTCGCCTGATCGAAAGCGACTGTTACGATGCCGTGGCGGTGGAGTTGTGCCAATCCCGTTACGAGTCCCTGACCGACCGCAAGGCCTGGAGCCATCTCGACCTGTTTACCGTCATTCGCGAAGGCAAGGCCGGCAGAATGATGGCCGGTCTCGCGCTTTCCGCCTATCAGCGGCGCATTGCCGAGCAATTCGGCATCGAGCCCGGGGCAGAGATGAAAGCCGCCATCGAAGGCGCTCGTGACTCCGGACTCCCCCTCCAGCTCGTGGATCGTGAGATTGGAATCACCCTGCGGCGCACATCGTGTCGGCTGTCGCTGTGGAGGCGCTGGCTGTTGACCAACGGTTTGATCGCGTCGCTGTTGACACGTGAGAAAATCGGTGAAGAGGAGATCGAACGTCTCAAACAGGGCGACATCCTCACCGAAACCTTCAGCGAGCTCGCCTCCCATGCCCCGGAGCTTTACGAGCCGCTGATCAATGAACGCGACCGCTTCATGGCTGCGCGCCTGAAACAGGAAAAT
>JAHEOI010000059.1 GCA_018610125.1 Verrucomicrobiota bacterium | reverse complement strand
GTCCGCTGCCGACCGTTTTTGGCGGACCCGACGCTGCGGGTGGCGCGGGCTGTGCAGCTCGCTAAAATTTAAATCGCGGCGGAGGGAAAGACGACAGCAGACCTGGCGCTCTGCGATACAGCAGGCCGGACCTGTGTTCCACTACCTTCGCGTCCTTCGCGGGCAAAAATTCCCTTTTTTCAACGACTTGCTATCGATTCCCGAGCTGACGCACCAGTCTAACGAGCGTCCTTATCGGTTTCAGGGGAGACTTCGCGGGGATTCCGACGAAGCCCGCTTTGAAAGTAGAGTCGCCATACCATTCCAATCGCCTCGCGAAGAATCCGCGGTGACATCTTGGATGTTCCGTGAAAGCGATCGGTGAAGATAATCGGCACTTCAACGATCCGCATCCCCTGACGCCAAAGCTTATGGGTGACTTCAATTTGAAAGCTGTAGCCGGTCGAGCGAATTGCTTGGAGGTCGAGCATCTCCAGGGCTTTCCGCCGAAAGCACTTGAATCCGCCGGTCGGATCGGTAAACGGCATGCCCGTTATTAATTGCACGTATTTGGCGGCACAAAGACTCACAAGAAGCCGCCGTAACGGCCAATTGATAACCCGGATGCCATTCAGGTAACGCGAGCCAAGCACGACATCCGCGTTCCTGATCGCCTCGTAAAACTTCGGGAGGTCGTCCGGACTGTGTGAAAGGTCCCCATCCATTTCAAAGATAAACTCATACTCCCGGGCCAGTGCCCAAGAGAATCCGACAATGTAAGCCGGCCCAAGCCCTTGCTTGGCACTCCGGTGGATGACATGGACCTCCGGGCTCGACTCGGCAAGCTTGTCGGCCAGCTCCCCGGTTCCGTCAGGGGAATGGTCATCGACAACCAAGACCTCAAGCGAAATCGGCTGGCATAAGCTCCGCTCAACCAGTTCCCGCAGATTCTCTCGCTCGTTGTAAGTCGGAATGATAACTAGCGCGTCCGCACTCATGACCTCTTCTTAGCCTCGGAGGTTAGCCTACCTTGCATTTCTGTTCGATTTCAAAATCTTTCACCCCTTCCCGTTGCTCCCCAAAAACCGGAATAGTAACCAAAAAATGAGTCGTGTTCGGCAAAATCAGAGTAGCTGATGGGGTAAGCAGGAGGCGATTATGAATGGGAACGCATTAAAAGGCGCTTATGAATCGGCCACGAGCAACCATCGACGCAAATCAGGCGGTCGCCGAGATCGCCTACCAAACCAACGAGGTCGTCTCCATATACCCGATCACCCCGGCCTCGCCGATGGGCGAATGGGCAGACCAATGGGCCTCCCAAGGAGATCCCAACCTCTGGGGGACAGTCCCGAAGGTCATGGAGATGCAGAGTGAAGGGGGCGCTGCGGGTACCATCCATGGGGCACTCCAACGCGGGTCCCTTGCGACCACCTTTACCGCTTCCCAGGGGCTGTTGCTAATGCTGCCCAACATGTACAAAATAGCCGGAGAGCTGACGCCGTGCGTGATCCATGTGGCGGCACGCTCCGTTGCGACCCATGCGCTTTCCATTTTCTGTGATCATAGCGATGTCATGGCGGCACGCGGGACCGGTTTCGCGCTGCTTGCCTCCAATTCCGTTCAGGAAGCGATGGACTTTGCTTTGATTGCCCAGACCGCCACGCTCGAAGCACGGGTGCCCTTTCTTCACTTCTTCGACGGGTTCCGCACATCCCATGAAATTGCCAAGATTGAAGAGCTCCAGCCCGAGGATTGCTTTGCCATGCTCAACGAGGACGCGATCCGGGCCCATCGGCAACGCGGCCTCTCACCGGATCATCCCTTTATCCGCGGGACAGCGCAAAACCCCGATGTCTTCTTCCAAGCGCGAGAGGCGGTCAACCCATATTACAACGCTTGCCCCGAGCTCGTTCAGAATGCCATGGACCGGTTTGCGGAGCTGGTGGGACGGCAATACCATCTTTTTGACTACGTGGGACATCCGGAAGCGGAGAGGGTTGTGGTCATGATGGGCTCGGGTGCCGAAACCGCCGAGGAGACTGTCAATGCCCTGGTCGACCAGGGTGAGAAGGTCGGCCTTGTCAAAGTTCGACTCTTCCGACCATTCTCGGCAGCGCACTTCATTAACGCCCTGCCAATAACAGTCCGACGGATTGCGGTCCTCGATCGAACCAAGGAGCCGGGTAGCGTGGGCGAGCCGTTGTATCTCGATGTCGCTTCAAGCATCGCCGAGGCAGTGACAGCAAGTGCCGAGGGCGGCCGCTCTCTCTCGGCGCAGGTAGTCGGCGGACGCTATGGACTCTCCTCCAAAGAGCTTACGCCGGCCATGATCAACGGGGTGCTCCAGGAATTGACGAAATCCCAGCCCAAACGGCATTTCACGCTCGGAATTACCGATGATGTCACCCATACCAGCCTTGCTTTCGATCCGGCTTTCTCCACGGAAGCCGCCGACAATGTCAGAGCGGTCTTTTACGGTTTAGGCTCGGATGGCACCGTCGGCGCCAACAAGAATTCCATCAAGATCATTGGCGATGAGACGGAGCACTATGTCCAAGGCTACTTTGTTTACGATTCGAAGAAGGCCGGATCGGTCACGGTCTCTCACTTGCGATTCGGTCCGAAACCGATCCATGCCGCCTATCTGATCAGCCAAGCCAACTTTGTGGCTTGCCACCAATTTCCATTTTTGGAGCGATTCGACGTGCTTCGATCGGCCGAGACCGGCGGCACCTTCCTGTTAAACAGTCCTTTTGGGCCGGACCAGGTATGGGACCACTTACCCGCTAGCGTGCAGAAACAAATCCGAGAGAAGCAGCTCCGGTTCTTTGTGATTGACGCCTACCGGCTGGCCAAAGAGGCCGGCTTGGGTCCCCGGATTAACACGGTCATGCAAATCTGCTTTTTTGCACTGACGGAAATCTTCGATCTCGACCGGGCCACTGCCGCGATCAAGGAGAACATCTATAGCAGCTACGGAAAACGAGGTCAAGCCGTCATCAACAAGAATTACGCCGCTGTCGATTCGGCGCTTGAGCATCTCCACGAAGTCCCGGTACCGGATCAGATCACGAGTGATTTCGAAAGGCGCCCCGCTGTGCCCGAGTCGGCCCCGGAGTTCGTTCGGCACGTTACCGCACCGATGATTGTCGGCGAGGGCGACCGATTGCCCGTCAGCTCGTTACCGCCCGATGGCACCTTCCCATCCGGCACGACCCAATGGGAGAAGCGCAATATCGCGGACGAGATCCCGGTATGGGATCCGGATATCTGCATCCAATGCGGTAAGTGCGTCATGGTCTGCCCGCACTCCGTCATTCGTGGCAAACTCTATGACCCCGAGCACCTGGCCAACGCGCCGGAAACATTCCGGTCGGCCCCTTCACGGTTCCCGGACCACAAGGAGCTCCGCTACACGCTTCAGGTCGCTCCGGAAGATTGCACCGGCTGCTCCCTTTGCGTCGAAGTCTGCCCGGTTAAGAACAAACGCCAGACCGGGCTCAAAGCGATCAATATGCGTCCGCAACCTCCCCTCCGCGAACAGGAGGCGGAGAATTGGGCCTTTTTCGAGAGCCTCCCCGACTTCAATCGTCACGCGATCGAGACCAGCCGGGTCAAGGAAGTCCAGCTCATGGAGCCGCTGTTCGAATTCTCGGGCGCTTGCTCCGGTTGTGGCGAGACGCCTTACCTAAAACTGATGTCGCAGCTCTTTGGCGATCGGGCGATCATTGCCAATGCCACCGGCTGCTCTTCCATCTACGGCGGCAATTTGCCGACAACGCCTTGGACCGCCAATGCCGAAGGGCGCGGCCCCGCTTGGTCCAATTCCCTCTTCGAAGACAATGCGGAATTCGGACTCGGAATGCGGCTCGCTCTCGACAAGCAGATTGAATATGCCGGAGAGCTGCTCCATCAGCTCAAGCCGGAGCTGGATCAGACCTTGATTGCCGAGATCCTTGAGGCCGACCAATCGACTGAAGAAGGGATTGATCGGCAGCGCGCCCGAATTGACCGCCTGAAAGCGGCTTTGGAGCCCCTGGGGAGTCGGCGCGATGTCTTGGATCTTCTCAGCTTGGCCGACGAGCTTGTCGACAAGAGCGTCTGGATCGTCGGTGGAGATGGCTGGGCTTACGACATCGGTTACGGCGGGCTCGATCACGTTCTCAGCTCCGGAATGGACGTGAATGTCCTCGTCCTGGATACCGAGGTCTACTCCAATACCGGCGGCCAACAATCCAAAGCGACACCAAGAGGCGCCGTCGCCAAATTCGCCGCAGGCGGCAAGGTCAGTCAGAAGAAAGACCTTGGAATGCTCGCCATGACTTACGGCAATATCTACGTCGCCAACGTCGCGATGGGGGCGAATGATGCCCACACGCTCAAGGTCTTCCGGGAGGCCGAGGCCTACCCGGGGCCATCCCTGATCCTTGCCTACAGTCACTGCATCGCCCACGGCTATAACTTGGCCTTCGGCATGGCTCAGCAGAAAGCAGCCGTCCAATCCGGCTACTGGCCCCTCTATCGTTACAACCCTCAGTGGGCCGATGAAGGCAAAAATCCGCTCCACCTCGATTCCAAGGAGCCACAGATCCCTCTGGAAAAGTATATCTACAATGAGACACGCTACAAAATGCTGGCATTGAATAACCCGGACGTGGCCCGAGAGCGACTGAAAGAGGCTCAGGAAGATGTCTACCGGCGGTGGCAGACCTACCAACATCTGGCCGGCCGCTCTTCGGAAAAACCGACCCAATCCAGTGGCAATGGAGGGAATCAAGAGTAATCCGGGCATGCCAACCCTTAAAGAGATTCGTTATGGTTGATTTGAGCACATCTTACTTGGGATTGACGTTAAAGAACCCAATCGTCGCTTCAGCCTCGCCATTGTCAGAGCGTATCGACACGCTCCGGCAATTGGTGGACGCAGGCGCCTCGGCAGTGGTCCTCCACTCTTTGTTTGAAGAACAGATCACCCTCGAGAGTCACCAGCTCGATCATCACCTCTCGCACGCCGCCGAAAGCTTCGCGGAAGCATTGACCTATTTCCCTGACCTGACCGAGTATAACCTGGGTCCGGAATCTTACATTGAGCATGTCCGACAGGCCAAGAAAGCGGTCGATGTCCCTGTCATCGGGAGCCTCAACGGGGTTTCATCGGGTGGCTGGATCGAGTACGCGAAAAAGATTCAGGATGCGGGAGCGGACGCCCTGGAGATCAACGAATACTACATCCCGACGGACCCAAAGACCGACAGTGCCGAAGTCGAGCGGATGTATGCCGACCTGGTCAAAGACCTCCGTCGCACGGTCCAAATCCCGATCGCGGTCAAGATCTCTCCCTACTTCAGCGCGTTGAGCAACATGGCCGCAAAACTGGAGGACGCCGGCGCCGACGCGCTTGTGCTCTTCAATCGATTTTATCAACCGGACTTTGACCTCGAAAATCTGGAGGTCGTTCCCAACCTGACCTTAAGCAGCTCGCATGAGCTACGCCTTCGCCTCCGGTGGGTTGCTATCTTGTATGGCCATACCGATGCCGATCTGGCTGTGACCGGAGGGGTTCATACGACCGAGGATGTCCTGAAATGCATGATGGCCGGCGCCAAGGTTGCCATGCTTGCCTCGGCATTGCTTCAAAACGGCACGATTCATATCACGCGACTCCTCAACACGCTGACGGAGTGGATGGAGGAAAAACAATACGAATCCATCCAAGAGATGCAAGGCAGCATGAGCCAGCAGGCTGTCGCCGAGCCCGACGCCTTTGAGCGCGCCAATTACCTCAAAGTCCTCGGATCCTACCACAAAACCAGCCCGCTCACGCCTTAGGATTCGACCTGCGGTAGGAACGGCACTCCGCTTCCGGTTTCTCATGGAAACCCGACACCAATTCCATCCTTGACGCGAACAACATTTGCGGTCAAGCTCGGACATAGTTACCTGATCAAGAGCCGTTGCTCGAACGATTTAGAATGATTGTACCGTGGCGATTTCTGTTAAAAATCGGAATCGGTTTACTGTGGATACGCCCGGCAAACCCGCTTACCGGAGGATTTCTTGGACACAGGCGTTTCAAACGGAGTGGCTCCGGACCCTGATATGGCTCGGGATTGGGCTGGTTCTACTGGCGTTAATCCCGAAAACAGGGTCGGCTGCGCCAAGCTCCCGCGACCGCGATGCGGATGGAAAACGCCATTGGGCGTTCAAGCCGCCGGTGCATCCCCCGTTGCCTGCGCTCGCCAATGCGAGCTGGCCGAAGTCAGCGATCGATCACTTCATTCTTGCGCGGATGGAAAGTAAGGGGTTGGTGCCTGTCCGGGACGCTGCCAAGCAGCCGCTCCTTCGGCGACTTTATTTTGATTTGATCGGTCTTCCCCCTAAGCCGAGCGCTATCGACAACTTTGTGAATGACGCTTCCCCCAATGCACTGGAAAAGGTGGTCGATCGCCTGCTTGCCTCTCCTCGATTCGGGGAGCGTTGGGGTCGCCACTGGCTTGATGTCGCGCGCTATGCCGAATCCAGCGGCAAGGAGTTCAACTTCACCTACCCGCATGCCTGGCCCTACCGCCGTTACGTCATTGAAGCCTTCAATCAAGACAAGCCTTACGACCGCTTTATCCGGGAGCAGCTTGCGGGGGACCTCTTACCGTCGAGATCGCGAGAGGAACGGGATGAGCAGCGTTTGGCGACCGGCTTTCTGGCGATCGGGGAAAAAAGGCATAATGCCAACCAGAAGACTTTCCGGATGGATATGGTCGATGACCAGATCACGACAACGAGCAAGGCATTCCTTGGCTTGACGGTCGGTTGTGCCCGTTGCCACGACCATAAATTCGATCCCATTCCCACTGAAGATTACTATAGCTTGGCCGGCATTTTCCTGAGCACCAAGACCTTGTACGGGACGAGCAAGAAGAAATACAGTGATCACCCCTCGGGACTGGTACCTTACGGCCCCGATGCCGAGAAGCTTCATAAGGCCTATCAGGCTTATAAAAAACGACTCAAGAAGACCGAGACCAAGCTTGAGGAGGCCGAAAAGAAGCTTAAGGATCTCAAATCGAAACAAAAGGAGTCATCGGAATCGAAAACCAAGGATGGAGAGGGCGGATCTCCGACGGACAAAAAAGTCGCGGCAGCCAAAGCCAAGGTCAAGCGGTTGAAAGGGAAGGTAGCGGAGATCAAGGAGGGGAAACCGGCGGCACCTCGCTACGCGATGGGGGCCAAGGAGGCGGATAAAGCGGTTCAAGCACACGTGGCAATCGGTGGCAATCCAAGCAAGCAAGGAAAACAAGTGCCTCGCGGTTTCCTTTCCGCCATCGACGTCAAAGACGCCCCGGAAATCGACCCAAAAGCGAGCGGCCGGCTCGCTTTGGCGAATTGGATTGCCAATCGGGACAACCCATTGACGGCACGGGTCATTGTGAATCGCGTCTGGCACCACCTCTTCGGTCGAGGCCTTGTCGAGAGTGTCGACAATTTCGGCGCTCTCGGGAAGCGACCGAGCCATCCCAAGCTACTCGATTATTTGGCGGTAAGGTTCATGGAAAACGATTGGTCAATCAAGGAGTTGATCCGATCGATCGTGCTGAGCCGAACCTATCGATTGAGCACCCATTATGACCGACAAAACGGGCGCATCGATCCCGAGAACAGCCTTTATTGGCGAATGAGCCCGCGACGCCTCGAGGTCGAGCCACTCCGTGATGCCATCTTGAGCGCCAGTGGAGCGCTCAATCTCCGCCGGCCGTCGGGATCCCCAGTCACCAAGCTCGGTCAAAAGTTGGCTCGGAAGTTCCCGTACAAAAAGATGAACCCGGCCAACCACCATCGGACAGTCTACCTCCCGGTGGTCCGCCACTATTTGCCCCATATGCTGCAAGAATTCGATTTCCCCTCCTCGAGCCTCGTTATCGGCGATCGAGCCGAGACCACCGTGCCCGCGCAAGCATTGTTCCTTCTCAACAGCGACTTTATCCTCGAACAGTCCAAAAAGATGGCAAAGCGTCTCTTTAAGAGCGAAGCCAAGGGCAAAACCCGACGTATCGTCTTGGCTTATCGGCTCACACTAAGCCGATCCCCTTCGATTGAAGAGGTTACGGAGGCCGCAAGCTATCTAAGCCAAAGTCAAAAGGGTCTGCGCTCGCGCTATCCGGAAAAGGAAAGGCGTCGCTTACTTGCTTGGGCCGGCTTATGTCAAGCCTTGTTCGCCAGTGCCGAATTTCGCTATCTCATCGAGCCACCGCGGCAAAGTCACCCGCCGAGAGAAGCGCTCTCGCGATTAAACCAGGAGATCGACCATGGAAAGCCCCCACGTTAAGCTGATCACCACCCGTCGCGAATTTCTGAAGTCCGCTCTTTGCGGATTTGGCTATCTCGCCTTTGCCAGTCTGGCAACCGAGGCGGCTGCCGCCCAGCGCAACCCCCTCGCACCAAGCGCTCCTCACTTCCGCCCGCGCGCCAAACGGGTCATTTTCCTTTTCATGAGGGGCGGCCCCTCCCAAATGGATACGTTCGACTTTAAGCCGCAGCTCAATAAAGACAACGGGAAAACGGTCAATAAGGACGACGAGCTCCTGGGCTCACCGTGGCCGTTCCATCGGTATGGCGAGAGCGGTCTCTGGGTGTCGGACCTCTTTCCGCACGTGGCGGGCCATGTCGATGATCTTTGCGTGATTCGCAGCATGCAGACCGATAGCTCCGCCCATCCGCAAGCAGTGCCGCTGATCCATACAGGCGATTTCCAGTTCACTCGCCCCTCTATCGGTTCCTGGGTGCTCTACGGCTTGGGTTCCGAGAATGACGACCTCCCGGGCTTTATCACGATCAATCCCAGCCGCGTCTTTGGCGGACCGGCCAACTACGGCAGCGCCTTCCTGCCGGCGGCATACCAAGGCACTCGCATCGGTTGGGAAGGGAAATCGCTTAAAAATGCCCGGATCCGCAACGTCTCCAATGATCGCTTTCCCGCCGACGTTCAAGCGGACCAGCTAGACCTGATCCAGTCGATGAATGAGGGGCTCTTGAGCGAGCATCACGCTGATCCCAAAATCGAAGGGGTGATCGACTCGTTTGAGCTTGGGTCCCGTATGCAAGATGTGGCCCCGCGGGTCATGGACCTCTCCAAGGAATCGAAAAAGACTTTAGAGCTTTACGGGATCGGAGAAGACACCACCGATAACTTCGGCCGGCAGTGCTTGCTGGCTCGCCGTTTCGCGGAAGCAGGTGTTCGATTTATCGAGCTTGGCCATGGCTCATGGGATCATCATCGAGAAATCAAGGACGGGCACGAGCGCACTTGCGCCGAAACGGACAAGCCGATCGCGGGATTGCTGACGGATTTGAAACGACGTGGCCTTCTCGAGGATACCCTTGTGATCTGGGGCGGCGAGTTCGGACGTAAGCCGGAGCTTCAATACGGCTCGGGACGCGGTCACAACGCGGATGGGTTTACTTTCTGGATGGCCGGCGGCGGTGTCAAAGGTGGTCAAGCATACGGCGTGACCGACGAATACGGGAGCAAGGTCGTCGAAAACCCGGTGCATCTCCATGATCTCCATGCCACAATCCTGCACCTCTTGGGCCTCAATCACAAAGAGCTCACCTATCGCTACGGCGGCCGGGATTTCCGCCTCACCGATGTCCACGGCCGTGTGGTCAATGAGATTATCGGTTAGGGACCGTGCAGCTAATGCGCCCAGCGCCTGGCCACGGAGTGCGCTCTCAACGGGTCACAGACCGCGTGGCAGCAATATTGAAATGCCGGAAGGGCAGACGGTTCAGCACGCGCTTTCGGCTTGGGAGCGGATTGAGTTTCGGTCCAATACTTGCCGACGCACTCCGTTACCAGCCGCTCGCACTCGGTTGCCTCATTTTCGCGGCGTTTCAGATTCTCGTTCGCGATCTCATTCAATTGATCGAGATTGTAGACATAGATTCCGCAAGCGTTCTGGACATCGGTCTCGATATCGCGCGGCAACGCAAGATCAATCAAAAACAGGGATCGCTTCCCGCCCTGTCTGAATGCAGGCAAGAGATTGGCTTGGGTGATAATCGGATAGCTCGCACCGGTTGAGCTGACGACAATGTCGGCTTGAGCCAAGGCCTCCGGCAACGCTTCAAATCGAAACGCTCGCCCTTCAAACCGGTCGGCCAGCTCTTCGGCTCGCTCAAATGAGCGATTCGCAATCAAAACGTTTTTGGCGCCTTTCTTGGAAAGATGCCGCAGTGTCGTTTCACTGATTTTTCCGGCTCCGACGATTAAAACCGTTTTCTCCGACCACTTCCCATCGAAAATGCTACAAGCGAGGTCGACGGCAACGGCGCCGATGGAAGTCGAATAACGCCCTATCCCCGAGCGGGTCCTGACCTGCTTTGAGACATGAAGCCCTTTCTGAAATGCTTTGCTCAGCCACTTTCCGACAGTCCCCGCTTCTTGAGCTTGCTGATAACCCCGCTTCACCTGCCCCACGATTTCCGTCTCACCAACCACTTGAGAATCCAAACTGCTAGCCACCCGAAACAAGTGATGAATGCAATCGCGGTCTTTGTGAATCCGAAGCGAGCGCTCCAAAAGCGCCTTTTCGATCCCGGGACCGCTGCCCGAAACGGCCTTTGCCACCGTCGACAAGATCTCCGTGCCGTTAACGACCGCCTTTGAAGCGCTGAGATAAACCTCCAACCGATTACAGGTATTCAGGAGGACGATTTCCTCCACGCCCGGCAGCCTCTGAAGGTCTGCCAGCACGATCGACTCTTTGTCCCTCGGAACCGTCAGTTGCTCGCGCAATGCAACGGGCGCGGTCCGATGGTTGATACCAATGCAATACAGCGTCATGATTGCTTGCCCTTTCTGTTGCCCCTACCCGGAAAGAAGGGGAAGCACCCCTTTCTTTCCGGGTCGCCGACCCATGTCACCTGCTGCTTAGCGCTGTCTGGCTGATGGAGCTGCCGGTCAATTCCTCCACCACCTTCTCAGCCACATCCAACGCCGCCCTTGCATGCTTCGGATTATGGACCCCGAGACTGCCGTCGGCTTCAATCAGCTTGAAGTTAAACTCGGCTGCTTGTAGCCGCTCTTTCTCCTCCGAATTCAAGCTCGACGGATCGATGTATTGGTCGCTACCGGAATCGAAGAAGGGCGCCAATTGGGCCAATCGGTCCGAGACACTCGATTGCAGCGACGTGCGCAAGGCATCCGCAACCGCATCGCTGTGGCACTTTTGACATCCGGTGTACTGACTCGCTTGGTGCTGTTTGATCGATTCATCGAACGGATTGAAGGTGTGCCCGGTAACAACCGGATTGCCTTCCGTCGGCTCCTCGACCTCATGCTTCACCACATGACATTGAGCGCAAGCCTCGCCGGTCCCCTGCGCCAGACTGCTATGCGCATGCGAGTTTTCGAGATCACTCCCGTCGGCCTGAAAGCCTGATTCCCCTTTTAGAATCTCAAACTGTGGGTGGTGAGGCGTATCGCCCAGCGTCGATTCCCCGGTTGTATGGCATTGGCCGCAAAGCATTGCAGTCGGCTTCCTCAACTGGTAATCCTGCTCCACGCCACCGTGCGGCTCATGGCAAGTGCTGCATTCGATCGAAAGCTTGGCATTGGCCACCGACGGCGTTTCCAATCCATGCTCTTGCTTATACCGGTAGTCCTGAGAATGGCATTCGAGGCAGCTCTCTCGCGAATGCGAATTGGCCTGGAGGGAAGGTGTCGCAACCGAATGCTTCGCCAGGTTCCATTCTTCGTACATGGCGTGGTGCGGACCATTATGGCAACTGCCGCACATTTCCGAGGCCATTTCAATCAACGGCCGCTTGGTTGGATCGCCGGGATCCGCAGCATGCTCCGCTGCGGGCCCATGGCAACTTTCACACTGCACTCCCGCCAGACCGGGGGTGCTTTGCATATCCTTGAAGCCGGTTTCGAGGCCGTGCCCGACCGAGTGACAGACAACGCAGTGGCTGTTTTGCGCCTGCCCGATCTTCTCCAAGGACTCCATCGCGTGGGCATGGGGTGTTTCGGACCAGTTCGCGTGTTTCTCATCGTGACAGCTCATGCATGTCTCCGCGCCCGCAAAGTTGGGAGCGCGTCCATCGACACGGAAGAATCCCAACGATTGGCTTCCCTCGTTTAGAAACGAGAGCGATTGAGAATCGGTTTCATCACCGACCGGCTCCCAATCATTGCTTAGCAGCGTGCTGCGCTCGACTTGATACGGAGCGGCGAATCCGGTCCATTCGATGGTAATCTCCTCGCCCGTTTCGAACGAGGTGATCACCGGCTTTTTGGGAATCCCCCCCGGGAGCTTAAGCATGGCATCCAGAAAATCCGGATGCTCCTCCGAAAAGTTGAATTCGGTGATTTCAACGCCGGCAGGCGCGAGCTGCCGACCGTTTGAAGCCGAATCCCCGCTCTCTTGGCCGACAGCGCGGCCGATACCGACTCCCCCGACGACGAGGGCAAGCGTGGTCGCCAAGACCCGCGTCCGCCACGCCGGATCTTGAAGTGTTCGTTGAGCATTTTTGTATTTCATCAATTACCTCCTAACTAGAGGGTCCGTTTTCAGGGGCCATATTCATCTCGATCTCTTGCAAGCCGGCTTCGCTGCGTTTCGCAAGTCGGCCGTGCTCGCCTTTTCTAATGCCCCAGTGTACGCAATCTCCGATCGCCCGAGCTAAACCTGTTTTGCGCATTTCTTGTCTTCAGTTGTAATAACGGCCTTCCCAATGACGGTTTGATCGAAATCCTCATGGAGAAACCTCGGCTTTCGCTCCGTCGGTTGTTACTTCGTCGAGCTGAGTCGGCACAGTTCGGGTACGGAGCTGCCGCGATCGCACGAGGATACAAATGCCGACAAAGAGGATGTCAAGACCGACGAGCCCCCCGATCCAGAGCGCTCCTCCGCCGCCGAAGCCGTAACTGTGGAGCCCGCTCGCGAGCACGAAGTTGACCCCATACCAAGCCATCAGGACGCCATGGAAGCACAGCGCCGCGGAAGCGCTCAACCCGAAATTGCCCCACCAGCGGGCCAAACGCCCATGAAGCGCAAAGAGGTACAACAGCAAGGCGATGAGCGACCAGGTCTCTTTCGGATCCCAGCCCCAAAAGCGCCCCCACGAATAATTGGCCCAGACGCCTCCGAGGACAATCCCGACCGCAAGCAGCAGGATCCCGGCTTGCAACGCGCGATAAAGGAGCTGATGGTATGACGACTTTTCGCCGATCCATCCGGGCTTGAAGAGATAAATCCCAAGAATCGCATGAGCCAGCGCGCCGGCCAATGCCAACGCGGCATACCCAAGGGTGATCGTCAGCACATGGGTCGTCAGCCAAAAATTGCTTTTGAGAACAGGCGGCAATGGATCAATGCTTGAATCAAGCGCCGCCGGCAGCATGTCCGAAAAGATCAGCGCCCCGACGGTCAAGGGACCCGCCACCGTCAGGTAAATGGTCGTACGATAACGCCAACTGAAATAGAAAGCGAAAAAGGCCACGCCAAGCGACACCCACACAAGCGACTCGTACATGTTTGTCACCGGCGCCCTCCCCGAAATCCAGCAGCGCAGAGCGAACCCATAGGAATGCATCAGCACCCCAGCCCCGAATAGTGCCAAGCCCCACTTCCTTTGGACACCGAAAACCGTGGCGAAAAATCCCCCAAGATAGAGCAGCCACGCCCACCGGAAGGGGTGAAACTGATTGTAATGGATCTCCAGCTCGACCATCCCGTCCGCCGGATACGATTGCGGCGCCAACGAGGCCAATGTCGTCCTCAACTCGCGACTGTTTTTGGAAAAGGCTGCCTGGTCGGATTGCTTATACGCCCGCCCCAGGCTTTCAAAGCGCTTCTCCAGGCCGAGCTGCGCTTCCTTGTCGTAATACCGCCTCGCCTTGTCAATCGGCACCCACGTTCCTTCCTTTTTTGAAGGGTCGGGCACGATTGTGACACCATCCCCGCTCCAGATGCTTTTCAAGCGGCGCATCCGATTGAGCACCGTATTCATCTTCGTCTCGAGCTCATCGAGCTCCCGATTTTGCCGGCGCTTCGCTTCGATGCGCTTATAAATGGATTGCAACCGGGGGTTGTCAATCAGCTCGTTAAATGAGAAGTATTTTTTGGTCGGGGGCACATCAAGGCTTTTGGCCAGCCGGGCATTTGACACGAGGATGACCGGTAGATTCATCCAGTCGCGAGTCTGCAGCCAAATCGAGAAGACGGCATCGGTGGAGCCCATGTCCCGGCCGACATAGTTTTCTTGCAGCGTCGCGCGCCCGCTAATTCCCTTGATCGTCTCCCGAGCAAACGTATCAAATGGCTTCTTCCTCCCTTGGGATTGTACGACCAATCGGTCCGCCTCATTGAATGACAACGGCCCGGCCGCTAAATATTGAGTCCCAAAAAGAATTGCGGTCAGGGTTAAAATCCAATGCTTCATTGCTCTAAAAGTCGTCTGATTTGCGGGTACGGTTTAATGTAAAAGACAGTAAAAATGCCGAGGCAGGTCAGGAGGGAGCCGATCCATTTCAGGGACCAGCCCGGGTCACGCAGCACCTGCAGAGTCGTCTGATCCAGATTATCCGGATTCCAAGAGGCCTGCGAAAATTTGTAGGAAGTCCCGAGAAAGCCGGCACCGACAAAGTTGGGGTACATTGCCGGATGATTCATCCAGATTCGACGCACCGGTGAAGCCGTGCCATTTGACTCGTCGATGAACCGAACCGAGCTCTTGAACCCGGCAGGGCTCTGAGTCCCTTCATTTCGGCTTACCTCAAAATCTTCCAGCTTGACCGCGAAATCGAGGGGATGTCGCTCGAAGCCAAAGCGCAAGCCGACTTCTCGGTTGCCGACCATCCAAGTCTGAGGCCTTTCGAACGGGAGCCATCCCACCTTGGCTTCGCCGGCCTTTTTTAACTCGACCCTGACGCCGGGCCCCAATGATCGCCCCTGGCCGACCCCGCGAGTCATCGGATAGAGCTCACTTTCGGCCGCAGCGTTACGGTGCACCTTCTCGATCGAGAGCTCCCAATCCGCCCATCCGGTCTCCACCTGCATTCCGGCCCGCACGACTTTCGAAGCGGCGCGCGAGCCCTTCGAATGACTCACCATCTCAAGGGCGTCCTTGTTCCGATAGTAAATCGTGATTTCAGGCGAATTCTTCCCGCCTCCATGACCCGCAGCCTTGTCGCTCTTGTCCGAGCAGCAGCTATGCCCGACGTCACATTCGTCCTTCGGGTGATCGCAATTTTCGTGATCGGCATGGGCCGCACGGCCGGACACCACAAACCGCAACGCCGGATTATTCGCTTGGTCGGAGACGCTGACCGGTTCCCCTTTCTTCATCCGAAAGTCGGCGTAATACTCAATATTCTCAAGCCTCCACGGCGTTCCCTCCAATTCGACCCCGCGCCCGACAATCCGATCGACAGCAAACGCGAATCGGCGCTCGCCCATGCTTATCCGCAGTCGTCCTTTGCCTTTGCCGTCCGTAACCTCCAACCGTGCCTTCATTCCACTTGGGCTGCCCTCAATCACCCGCGACATTCCCATACCCGGCATCTCGGCGAATACGAAATGCCTTTCTCGACTGAGCACCCTCTTATCCGAGTCGTGGGTCGCCTCATCCGATTCCGGCGTCGCCTCATCAAGTGTTGCGAAAGCGACGTCGTTCGGACCGAGGGCCGGCTTCGAGTCGGCATCCAGGAACCGAATCTTACCGGAACCGAACCGAAGAGAATTGTGCCGAGGCTGCCCCAAAACCAGCCATCGCTCGATACTGTGAGGAACCATCCGACTGCTCAGCTTGATCTTAACGGCCGGAGTCCCTCCGTTCGAGACGGGGCGCGCAACGGTGCGCATCCCCAACGCCTTTGAAGCCCCGAGCAGAGATACCCTCATCCCATTGAGCCTGTCGGTTTGTCTCTTCCCGTTAAAGACAGGGCTCGTTTTAAGGTTCTTTCTCGCCTTCCCATCCTCTCCGGTACCGCCGTCTGTCACCGCGACAACTCGCTCACTCCCGGTCAGGTAGTCTACCGCTCCGTCCCCTTTCCGAAGCGTCACATTCCCTTCCACGCCCCAAATCTTGCCGACCATCGCCCCGGCCAACAGCACGACGATCCCGGCATGCGTAATGATAAATCCGATTTGGTGCGGCTTCCATGGATACCGTGTCACCACAGCCGCGATGAGATTGATACATAACAGCAACAGCCAGCCGATAAACCACGGGGCCTCGTAAATGTAGGCACGTGCCACACTCGTGTCGAAACGGGACTCCGCCACGGTCCCCACAATGCACGCCACGATCAAAACCCCCATCAGCATCATCGCGAGCCCGAGTGACCCAAAGACGCCGGCCCACCATCGCCATTCCTTCCAAAAGTCGCCGCGGTTTGCCGACACCGAAGCCCAGTCACGCCGTCTCCTACCCAACATTTTCATTAAACACCTCAATCTTAAACCGAGCTTCTTCAGAAAGGCTGATTCTCCTGGAGTTCATCCGCCAACCGACACACTGTTCGGTAATACGCCTCCTGATTCATCCCCAGCGCGGACGCGCCGAATACTTCGGCGTCATCAGCCGAGGCGAATTCCCCATAATTCACCAACACGAGCTGATACAGCACCAGGTAAGGCACCTCCTGAAGACGCATCGCAAAGTAAGGATGGACCACAACCCGAAAGCCCTCATCCGGTTGCTCCCCCATTGCAACCGGATGAGCAAACTCGCCGGCATTCAACGGCTTCGAATCGAACACAATCTCGCACGGATATCGCACGCAGGTACGATCCTCCAGAACTTGCAACAGTTCATTCCACCCGATTCCAGGTCCATACTTCTGATAAATCTCGGCTCCTTTTTCGGCCGCATGCGCATTCAGCGATTGCTTTGCGTCGTCTGCTGTTAGTTGTCTCGACATAATCAAACCCTTTCCCTATCCAATGACGCTTAAGCCCCTTCTGCTGAAGCACCGCTTAACCCGGCTGCTCCGCTGGTTTTGTATCCGGACTCTTCCTCGTTGGCCTTGTTCAGCTTACCCTCCACGATCGGAACCGACATTCGAAGAAATACCGTGAAGCACAAAAGCCCGAATGCCCAAATACCAAGACAAACCGCCGTCTCGTTGAAAGTCGGCGTGTACTCGACAATCTGGCCGAGCGGCGTCGGAATGAACCCGGCCACAATCTGGCCCATCCCCTTTTCAATCCAAATGCCCACGATCGCCAAGACGCACGCCACGTCAAGCCAGCCGATCCGCTGAGTCAGCGGCGACATCAATAGCACCATCGCAATCAGGTTGAAGCCGACTGCCGTCCATATCCAAGGCACCAACGCGTTATGCCCCTCCAGTCCCAGGTAAAGATAGGTTGCCGACGAATTATGCAGTGTCTCACTGTAAAATTCGGTAAATAGCTCACTGGCAAAAAAGAAAACGTTAACGATGAGCGAGATTTGAACGACCCGCCGCAGCATTAACAACGCCTGATCGTCGAACTTGTAATCAGTAACCCGGCGTATCACTTGCAAGGCAATGATTAAGAATGCCGCGCCGGATACGAACGCCGAGGCAATGAACCGCGGAGCCACAATGGCGGTATTCCAATACGGACGCCCGCCCAGCCCTTCGTGAAGAAACGCCGTCACGGCATGCGTCGAGATCGCCCAAAACATGCTCACGAAGACAAACGGGACCGAGAACCACTTCCGTGGCTTTCGATTATTATAGCGGCAATAGAGCAGATAACCGCATATATGCAGATTCAAAAGCAAAAAGATTGCAAGCACAATGACATCCCAGCTCAGGAGCGATTGAGGAAAATTGAATTTCCCTACGATTGGGAGCATATGCCACGATTGCAACGGTTGACCCAGGTCCACCATCACGAAGGCGAGCGACATGATGATCGCCGCGACAGCCAGCAATTGGCCGAAGATCGCCACATCGTGCCACTCCTGATGCCGATACACATAGACGGCGATCACCAGGATTACGGCCGCGGTGGCAATCCCGACAAGGTACGTGTAATTCGCGATATAGACTCCCCACGAAACATGATCCGTCATCCCGGTCACGCCGAGCCCCTCGACAAATTGTTTGGCGTAGGCATTGATCCCCACCAGGGTGATCAATGTCAACGCCCCCATCCAGGCGTAATATCGCCAGTCCCCGAGAAATGCGACGCCGATACACCGCCTCAGAAACCTAAAGTAGTTTTGAGCTCCAGCCTTCATAGTCTAATCAAAGTAGTAAAAGAATCTCGGCATTGTCCCGACTGCCTCTTTCAGAACGAACACCCGTTTGTTCCGCAGGATGTATGAGACCTCGCTCTCGGGATCCAGGATGTTGCCGAATTTTCTGACACCGGTTGGACAAACCTCAACGCACGCCGGATATTTGCCCGCGCGAGTCCGTTGGATGCAAAAGTGGCACTTTTCAACCACCCCCTTTTTCCTTGGCCGATTGCCCAGGTAATGCATATTCGGATTCACCTGATCCTTCGGGAGATGGGGCTCCTTAAAGTTAAACCGTCGCGCCCAGTAGGGACAGGCCGCCTCACAATAGCGACAACCGATGCACCAATCGTAATCGATCACCGTGATGCCGTCGGCCTCCTGCCAGGTGGCGCGACAAGGACACGCCTTGACACAAGGAGGGTTCTCGCATTGCTGACATTGAATCGGCATGTAGTAATGCCCCTTTCGAGGCACTGTCTCCGGGTCGTAACGGTGATCGCCCTGCTCCAAATCGGTGGTGCCGTTCGGCATCTCGAGGACACGGATATATTGGATCTCGGGATCGCGAGACTGATTGTTCTCTGCCATGCAGGCGTAGACACACTTTCGACAACCGATGCAATGACTCAAATTGAGCGCATAGACGAACTCGACGCCATCCATCGGCTTAAGGTCCTGAACGTGTGGGCGCACATCGTATTGCCTTTCGACCTCGCGCTCGATCCGCTTCAGGACTTGATCCATCTCTTCCGCACTCAATTCCTTGTAGTGCTTCTGCATGAACTCTTCAAGCGACCCGTAATCCTCCAGCTTTCTCAGAGGAGAAAGGCTTGCGGCCAAGGCGGCCAATCCCGAAGCGGCAACTGTCGACTTTCGTAAAAAGCTCCTGCGGTCCATGCGGTCGGAGCTCCCTCCACTTCGGCTGGGGCTCGGATTAGAAGGGTTGGTGGATTCACTCATGGTTTTTGCTCCTCTTTCTCTTTCTCGCCGTCGGTCTCTTTCTCGCCGTCGGTCTCGTTGTCGCCCCCGGTCTTATTTTTGCCTTCGGGTTTCGTGTCACCATCGGCGTGCGAACTTGTATTCACCGGATTCGGCGGCGGAGCCGGCATCATCTCCGGAAACATCGGGCGATGCGGATCATGGCAAGCCGTACAGGCCTTACGCTCTTTCTTCCCCATCTCTTCCTTCCAATAGCCGCTTGCGCGCCCATGGCTGCCGGCTTCCCAATCTTGATAAATCGGACCGTGGCAGCTTGCACATAGCTGAGTTCCCTTTTCCGGCGGAAGCTCTTCTCCCTTTGGGGTCTTTAAAAAAGGCAGATTGCCTCGCACGTGGCAAATAAAACAGTTATCGTTGCGGCCTTTTGAGCCATGCTGCATCGCGGGGCCTTGGTGCTCCTCCGGAATGATCACGAAAAAATCCTCATCAAACTTCAGCTCAACTTCGCCACTTTTGTGGCAAGCCTCACAGTTCATTCGCGCAAAAACCAATCCCTGGTGCTCCTTGGAAACGATCAGTTCCCCTTCCTCGTTTTGTTTCAGCTTGATCTCTTCCCCAAAGCGGTCGTGACAGGCATAGCAATCCAACCCGGACATATCGCCACCGGTCTCCTCCAGCTCGCCGACGGACTGGCGAACCGTCGCCACGTTCGTAAAAACCTCCGAGAAGTACACCTTTCCCGGCTTCGGGCCCTCAATTTCCTTACCGCTGAAGGTATCGAGCAAGAACAATCCAGCGAGTCCCAGAAACGCCACGCCCAGGATTGTCAAAACGGTGGAGATCTTTGCCTCAGGTTTCATTCGATGTCATCGGTTTCAAGGCTCGCGACCTTGATTCTATTACTTGTTTTGAGTAAGGCCGGAGACCGTCCGTCATTGCAGCATCCCCCTCTCCGGCCCATCGGTTGCTTGCGACCATCACAAGCGCTTCACCTTCACGCCGCCCTCGCTTTAACGACTCGCGGAGCCGCCCTTGTTTACTTGGCGAGACCGCGAATGAACGGAATCATCGCCTTCATCTCCTCCCGAGTAAGCTTTTCGTGCGGGCAACGGCAGCGATTCTCCTTGACGCATTGCCGAATCGTCTTGACCTCTTTGTCACTCAAGACCTTTTGGCCCTCTTCAATAGTCGGGCATTGGCAATCGTTCCGTTGCTTGCATTGCCTGATTGCCTTGATTTCTTTCTCCCGAAGTTTGGGGCCAAACGGCTTCTGTTGGACCTTGCCGTCTTCCTTGATGCCCTCGAGAATTCTCACAAGGGCCTTTTGGTCGGTGAAGCTGGCTTGGTAGCTCGCATCGGTCAGGTCCTTGACTCCGGCCCGCCTTCCGGCCCGCGTCCGGCCCACTCCATTTTTGCCGTGACAAGAGCCACAGTAGTTATTCCAGAGAGCCTGTGTGTCGATCGACTTATCAATCTTGACCTCCTTCTTTAACGCTCCCTTCTTCGTGAAAAGATCGGGATTTACCTTGTTTTCGTCAGTCAAGACTTTTATCTCGGCAGCTTGGCCGGCGCCGGCAAATGAGACGGCGACCGCAAATGCCAAGACCGACTTCCACCATTTCGTTGTCATTTTCATTGTTTTCATAGGGTTACTTGTTTTGCGTTCATCGTTGCGCTTTTTTTGTTAGAACACATATTTCATGCTCGTTGCTAACAAATGGGCATCGTAATCGTTCCGTCCACCAAACGTGGTGTCGTCGTTCGTATAAAAGCCATATTGAATCTTCCAAAGGAGTCGCTCGCTCACGCGCCGTTTCAGCGACACTGTGATGCCGTGCTGCTCGGATTCGGCACCATAAGGTTGGCTGAATTCCGAATTGTCCGAAAAATTCTGGGCACGGTAATAGAAATAGCGGGTTTCGAGGTCCGTCCGCTTGGCGATCGCGTACCCCGCCGAGAGGGATCCGTTCCAATAATCATTCTCCGCCGTCAGCACCAGGTTTTCAGCCGCCCCGCCGACCGTATCGGAGGGGGTGTCGAGCTCATCCATGACGTAATTGACGCTCCCCTGAAAATAGAGCCGCTGCCATGGCGTCCAAGTGAGGCTCTCACTGAAGATGTGGCTGGTCATTTTGCCGCTCTCGACTTCACTTAGGCCATCCGCTCGGGTATCGATCGTCGAGAATTGGAAGTCATAGCGACTGACAAGGGTGACCTCGTTTAATGGACGCCAGGTGACTCTGAAGTTGACGTCATCCGTCTCGAATGACTGGTCTTCCAGGAAAGCGGGAAAGCTGCTCCAGGCGCCATTGACGGTCGAATCCGCCTCGTGGGTGTAATCGTAATCGCGAATCTTGTGATAATACTGGGATGAGAGGGTCAGGCTTCGCAGTGCGTACCAGTTAACGCCCGTGGTGTATTTCTGCGTCAGCCGGTCGGTATCCGTATCGCGAAAAAGCTCTGTTCTTTCCGGTGAAACGTCGATCTTTCGCTCCTCACGCTCCCCTTCTCCTTGTGTCCAGTTACCCCGAGCGTAAAACACCCAATCGGGAATTCCGGTATAGGTCACCTCAAGGCTTTCGGAGACATCAAGTCTGCCCTGGTCTTGCTCGATTCGTTTTTCATCCGGCGGACGGCCCACCAGCCCGGCATTGGTTTCCCTGAATCGCGAGAGCCCGTCAAGCTCGCGTCCTTCGACTCGGACCGACGGCACAAGCTTCAATTTTTCATGCGGCAGATACATGACATTGAGATTGACAACGTGCTGGTTCAATTGATGGCCTCCACCCAGGTCCAGGAAGCCTTCATCCTCGAACTGCCCACGAAATGTTGGGTCGTAGACCGGATCAAAGTCCGAGCCGTAGACCCGACTGCCTGATAAATCGGTATTCAGCCGGGTAAAGGAGTAAGCGGTGGTGAAGTCGGTGCGGTCGTTCAGCTCTGTCCTGGTATAGGCATGCGTGTTGAAAAGGTCGGTTCGGACTCCTTCTTCATGAGTCACGTGGCGATCTTCAGCATCCCCCGGATCGCGTCGCATATGCCGCTCGTTCTGGCGATCGCCTTGTTCATAGCGGAGCCCCAGCCCGACGTCGGTCGATCCGAACGTGTGCTCGCCATCGACCTCGACAATGTGCCGGTTCTCGGCAAGATCCCAAAACGATGGGACGATCCCGCGAACCCCGCGACCACCGGTCTGCTCGGTATCCCCCCAAACCAGCGATCCTTTTTTGCCGTCTCGGAATCGGTAGGTGTATCCGACGGTAATCTCGGGCAAATCCGGTTTGCGTAATCCGGCCTCGAGCCAAGCCTTGCCCCGATCGACATGAAGCTCGTCACTGAAAAGCGGGAACCAGCCATCGTTGGGATGGAAAAAGCCGCCGCTACCGTCATACCACGTTCGGTACTCGTTGTAACCGGCCCGAACGAACCCGAGATCCGTCTCCTCATATTCCACATCCAGCGAATATTCATGCTGCTCGAACAATCCCCGCGCATCGATCCGGAGCAGCCCTTTTTGACCGACGAATTTTTCCCAATGAAAATTCTCGACGCCGCCCCATACCCCTTGATCCGTTTGTTCGCGTTGCATGAACTGGGCCTCGTCCCCTTCCACGGAGACACCGCCCACCTTCGCTTCAACCGAGTTGAAGTAATCCGACATCCCTTCCTCGAGATAAACAGGACCCGGATCCGCTTCGTCGGAAGAGCCATTCCCTTGTCCCCACACCGGCAACGCCGCATAAAAGAGCACGGCCACGCCGATTATCAGCATTTGATTGGTATTGAATCGCCTTTTCATTGTGTCAGTCGCCAATGTTGAGGTTTACGGCTAGAATCGGAGTGAGGAATCCACATGTGACCCATGAACGGCCTCGTGGCATCCCGCCGTCCAGCAAGTGCCCTGTCCAAGACCCCGAAACGAGGAATGATCCCGCCCGCCAATCATGATCTTTCCGGGAGCGGTTTGCTGCTGAAAATGGCACTTCAAGCAGAGATTGGCATTCCGTGCTTCCAGCATCTTGTCATTGACCGAGCCGTGTGCGTCGTGACAGGTGGTGCAGCCTTCCTGCATGGCTTCATGCTCGAAGACAAACGGTCCCCGCTGTGCGGTATGACATTCATAGCAGGTGTCGTTTCGCGAAGCGACGGTCCGTGCCCCGCCGCCAACCGCCGGTCCCTCGTGGACATTGTGGCAGTCACTGCAGCTCATCTTATTTCCGGCCACGGGATGGGTATGGGGCAGATTGAACTCGCCCCGCTTATCGACGTGGCATCGGAAACAGACTTGCTGAGACTCGGCGGGATTGACGATCGTGTCGGGCGCTCCTCCGGTCTGATCATGCAGGCTTCCAGGACCATGACACGACTCACACCCGACATTGAGCGCCTTGCCTCCTTCCGCCTTGATCCTTGCATGCGTCGATGTGTCAAAATGCTCCGTAATGTCGCCATGACATTCCGCACAGCTCTGCGAGCCGATGAAGTCCGCCCCGGCGATCTTCGGCGGGGCCATTATTCCGCGCTCAACGCTCATGCAAGAGACAACGACAATCGCTGCTATCCCTAAGAGGGCGATCCCCACCACGCTTTTTTTTGACTCGGCGAGCCGCTTGCGCACCCGCTGCAACAAGAGGTTTTTGTAATGGTTTTTCATAAAATCACTTACTTGGTCTGCCTTATCCGTCTCTCGATCTTTGCCGGTAGCGTGGTTCGCCAATCATCTTCTTCATTTATAGACGCCAATCGGCCTTCACGCTGCACATCATTTGCTCGAGACTTATCGCATTTTGCAAAATAAGGAAAACGGACGTCAAACAGGGGGCCGTTCAGGTGATACGCGCCAAAACCACCTTGGGGACTGCGGCGATTGTCCACAGCCAATGAATGGAGAAAGTCTCTCCGAACCTTGTGACCTGCGTTGGAAGGGAAAATGTAGGTTAATGCTTAAAGGATGCCATCCTTTTCCCGCCTTGATAGGGACGCCCTCCTCGGTGGCCCACTTCCTTTCCTGGATTTCCTGAACCTCGAGGACGACATCCCTATCGGGCAGGGAAGCATCTCGCCCTCTTTAGCTATCAAGCCAATCCGTCTGCGTCTTCCAGCGCTCTTCAATCAACCGGAGGAGGGAGCCAACGGAATACTTGTGAAATAGTGGGGCCAGCCTCTGATTGCCGGCGGTCACCGATTCCGTCGGACCGCTGCTGAGGATGTTATAAATCATGTGACGTGCCTGATGGAGCACATCGTCAATCTGCGGAGGCGGATTCTTGTCGAGCGAATCGATAACCGTCCGGACTTGATCGTCGGAAAGCCCGGTCAATGCCTCCCGAAAAACCGTCGCTCGCGCCGAGCTGTCGAATCCGGGCGCCCCAAAAATTTCGGAGAGCGATTCAACGACCTGCTCCGCCTCATCCTCCGAAATATTGGCCGGGGCTTGGGTTACGGGATCCGCCTTGGTTTCGGAAGCACCGGAAACCGGCTCGAGGTCGCTTTGGGCGCCGGCGACCGTTCTGTCGCCGGGCTTCAATTCCACAGTCACCTGGTGACTGCGATGATCCTGCGTTGTCGCGCCGCTCCCGTCCGGCCCTTGTTCCCCGGATGACACCACTTCGAACACGGGGTGTGTCTTTCCATCGGCTGTGGTTTGCTCCCGAATAGCCACCTGGAGGGAGAGCACCACGCGATCCGATTCAAGCCGACGCCCCTGCACTTGGGGCTGACTTGCCACAAGCGCGTCATCGATTTCCGCACATAAGCTTGCGATCACGTCCTTGAGCGACTGCATCACCGTGATCTTAGCATAGAGTGCCAATTTGACCAGCGAGCGAGGAGTTTCATGGATTTACCATCGGAAAACTCAACCTCACCCTTGCGCCTCTTCAATCGCTTCGACATCGTCTTCGCTGATCTCGAAGTCGACCGCCGCAAGCGCCTCCTTCATATGGTTGCTGTTGGTCGTGCCGGTAAGCGGGACCATCCCGGCCTGCATCGCAAAGCGATAAATCACCTGTTGAGGTGTTTTGCCCAGTTTTTCGGCAAGCTCGGCAACTTTTGGATGCCGTAACATCGCCGGGTTCCCCGTTAAGAGCGAAAATCCCTGATAGGTCACGCCAAACGTACGGCAGACTTCTCTGACAGCTCGATCCCAGCCAAACTTGGCAAAGCAGCGATTCTGAACGATCGCCGGTCGTAGATTGGCCTTTTCGCATAAGCTCACGAGCTGCTGCCGGTTGACATTACTGATCCCGACAGACCGTGCTCGACCGGACCGATAAAGCTCTTCCATGACCGACCAGACCTCCCAATCGGCGTCCGCGAGCTCGGGAAACGAATGAGGGGCATGGAGGAGGTACGAATCCACGTAATCGGTCCGGAGATCGGCCAGCGAGCTTTCAAACGACTGCCTGACCTGGGATTGGATGTCGGCCTTGGGGTCGTAAGGGATACGACTGTCTTGCCCGGCAACCGGGGTAAACTTCGTCTGGACGAAAAGGTCTTGGCGGGAGCCCCCTTGTTCGAGAAACGAATGGAGGGCGTTGCCAACCAGTGACTCCTTGTAATGCCTCGGTTGATTGGCCGTATCAATGCCGGTAAATCCGACCGAGAGGGCCTTTTCCACCAGCTCCGTGGTGCGGCCTTCCTTCCAGGCCGTTCCATACATGATCTCTGGAGCGCCGTGTGCCGTCATATCCTTATGTTTTTTTTCGTTGAGAAGCTCAGTTGCTGACGCAAGCATTGGCAACGTAACGTTCATTCGATAGCCAAGACAGGGTGAAATTGAACCGTGAGTTGCGCCCCTGATAAAACAGTGAATCGCAGACAGACTCAAACCGAACGGAGAAAAAAATTATGTTCCCCTACATCACGCATTCCGATGAACACTCATGGAAGCCCGGACCGTACGAAGGAGTCGAACTGAAGGTGTTGCACGAGCACCCTGAAACCGGTGCGCTGACCGTCCTTCGAAAATTTGCTGCGGGTGTCTCGGTCCCTGCTCACACCCACTCGAAAGCCAACGAGACGGCCTATATCCTTTCCGGCGAGTGGGAGGAAGACGGCAAGGTGTATGGCCCGGGCTCGGTCTTTCACGCTCCAAAAGGTCTCCGCCACGGTCCCCATGTCGCTCGATCCGAGGTCGTCAGCCTCACATTCTTCGACGGTCCATTAACCGTCGAATAAAGGGGGCGGTGTCGTAAGATCATCTCCACCTCCCCGACGACCCAAATAACTGAAAATTTTTTCATTTTTTTGATAGATCTCTCCATTATCGGACGTATCCACTTCTGAACAGCGGAAGAGATCTTGGGTCGACATCGGTTTGATTGGGTTAACTGGGTTATCTGCCAAGAATGGCTCGTTTCGGCGTGATCAATAACGCCCGCATTCTCGGGGATCGCTTCGAGGGGTCCCCGAGAGGAGCCAAAGAGCCACCGAGGCAGATAGGCTAACGAAGCTTTCAAAGAGACAGCGAAACGGGTACGGATAACGGATGGGTGTTACGGGAGTACAGATTTGCAACTTTGACGCCAAGGAAGCGTGTTGGGGATGGGGAGCTCGCATAGGAGGGACAGGAGGGACATTGTGGGGGTGGGCCTCCTTTCATCGGGGTTGCGAGCCCTTGCCATTTTCGACTGACATAATCGTGGCCCCGGGAAAGACCTACTACATCGCGCCACTGCGAATTGCCTTTAAAGGCGGATCCGACGTAACCGGAGTGCATTGCCGACGACCGAGACGGAGCTGAAGCTCATCGCGGCACCGGCAATAATCGGGCTTAACAAGGTACCGAACACCGGGTAGAGCACACCGGCAGCGATCGGCACCCCGATGGCATTGTAAATAAAGGCAAAGAAGAGATTCTGACGGATGTTCCGCATGACAGCCCGACTCGTCATCACCGCTTTCGCGATTCCCATGAGATCGCCCTTGACCAAGGTAATGCCGGCGCTTTCAATGGCCACATCGGTGCCGGTCCCCATGGCGATACCGACATCGGCTTCGGCGAGTGCCGGCGCGTCGTTGATCCCGTCGCCGGCCATGGCGACAGTATAACCTTGCGAACGCAGATCTTTCACGATCGCGTTCTTGTCCTGAGGCGCCAGCTCGGGTCGGACTTCGTCAATGCCGAGCTCTCGAGCGACCGCCTCGGCGGTCTTACGGTTATCCCC
>JAHEOI010000058.1 GCA_018610125.1 Verrucomicrobiota bacterium | reverse complement strand
GCATTGCTTCGGGAAATATCGACGTGAGGTTTCCAAGTTATGGTTGTAGCACTTCAAGCCGGCTTCTTTGAGGCGATGAGCGACCGTGGAGTCCTCGATGAGGCCAAGCGAGGCATCCGGTCGGGCCTTGCCGCTTTCGGCCAGCTCACGAATCCGCTCGCATACCTGGTCCAGCAAGGGTCCTTGCTTGAGGCCTCGCCATGCCGCAACCAAGCCGAGTGCGGTAATGCCGTTTTGATTGGCTTCGTCCGCCGCTTCCAGCACCGGCTCTCGATCGATAAAGCCATATTGCGGGGCGTCCGTCTGATAAAACGAGGATTGAGAGCAAAAACTGCAATTCTCGGAACAGGAGCCGGCTTTGGCATTTACAATCGAGCAAAGGTGGATCTGATTCCCTTTGAAGTGCTGGCGAATGCGGTTTGCCCAAGACAAAAGATCAAAGATATCCACTTGAGAGTCGAGCCCAAATAGCCACTCGGCATCCTCTCGATCGATGGACTCTCCTTCCAGAGCCCGTTTGCCTAATTCGCCAATACGCTGGTGCGTCGTCACGTCAATCGGTTGCTCGCTCATCCTTGACACGGTAGCGAATTAAGCCGATGGCGCAAGCAAGAATCGATGGAGGCGGCCATTGACTTAACCAGGCTGCGGGTGTACGAAAATACCTAACGATGGGTCAGGCGAAGCAGGCTACCTTTGGCGATGCTTTCCAAACAAGCATCATGCTTGTGCTGGTGTTGTATGGCGTCCTGCTCTGTGATCTGACACTGAAGCAGCTCCCTCTGACCCAGTTTGGGATTGTTCCCCGGACCAAAGGGGGCCTGCTGGGGATCGTGTTCAGTCCGTTTCTCCATGCGAGCTTCAGGCATCTTGGCGCCAATGCCTCATCCCTCGTAGTGCTGCTTACCCTGCTCTTTTGGGATCGACGGTATCGCCCGATCGAAACCTTGACCCTGGTCTGGCTGCTTAGCGGTGTTGGGACATGGCTGATCGGACGGGCGGGGTCGGTGCATGTCGGTGCCAGTGCGATTATATACGGTTTGGTGATCTATTTGATCACGGCCGGATTTTGGCTCAGGAGCTGGCGTTCTTTCTTTGTCGCACTGCTGGTTCTCTTGGTTTACGGACCGATCCTTTACGGTGTCTTCCCACGAAATGGACCGGTCTCATGGGAGGCCCACTTGAGTGGGGCTTGTGTCGGGCTCTTGCTCGCCAAGTGGCAGCACGGGAAGTAGAGCGGGGAGCTCTTATTCCGCTTCAATCTGTCGTAGCAGCATCAAACAGCGACTTGGGAGCTCGATCGACTCGCCTTTTGCAACCGTCGTCTCGTCCTCTTGCGAATCGGGGCAGCAGGTGTCGATAACGATTTCCCAACGCCGATCGGGGAGATGGCGCGGAACCTGGAACGTTACCGGCTCCGGGTGACCATTCAAGAGAATAAAGAGGGTGTCGTCGGTCACGCGCTCCCCTTGCTTGTCGACGATGTCCAAGGCTTGTCCGTCCAATCGCACACCAAGGGCACGAACATCGCCCGAATTCCATTCGTCATCGCTCATTTCGTCACCTGTTGGCCGCAGCCAAAGGATATCTTTCTCTTCGGATCCCCGGATCGACCGCCCTTGAAGGAAGTTGCGGCGTCGGAGATTGGGATGCTCCAGGCGGAAATGAATCAGCTTTTTGACGAACGCCAGAAATCCTTGTTTTCGTTCGTCCAGGTCCCAGTTGAGCCAGCTCAGCTCGTTGTCCTGGCAATAGGCGTTGTTGTTGCCTTGTTGGGTGCGACTGAGCTCATCGCCTCCCAGAATCATCGGTACGCCTTGCGAAAGCATTAACGACGCCATGAAATTCCGTTTTTGCCGTTCGCGAATGGCCATGATCTCAGGGTCGTCAGTGGGACCTTCGACGCCATGATTCCAAGAAAGATTGTGGTCGTCGCCATCCTGGTTGTTCTCTTGGTTGGCCTCGTTGTGCTTCCGGTTGTAGCTCACCAGGTCGTGAAGGGTGAACCCGTCGTGGGCTGTCACAAAGTTAATGCTGGCATAAGGGCGCCGCCCGCTATGCTCGTAGAGATCACTGCTGCCGCACAACCTCGTGGCCAGCTCGGAAACCGGCTCGTCTTCGTTGTGCCAGAAACATCGAATTGCGTCGCGATACTTCCCGTTCCATTCGGTCCATCCCGGCGGAAAATTTCCGACTTGGTAGCCGCCCTCCCCGAGATCCCATGGCTCGGCGATCAACTTGACCTGTGAGAGCACCGGATCCTGCTGGATGATGTCAAAAAAGGCGCCAAGGCGATCGACTTCATGAAGCTCTCGCGCCAATGCCGCGGCCAGATCGAATCGGAATCCATCGACATGCATCTCGGTGACCCAATAACGCAGGCTGTCCATAATCAATTGCAGGACCCTCGGGTGCATCATGTTCAGCGTGTTGCCGCATCCGGTGAAATCTTGATAATAACGCGGATCCTCCGGATCGAGTCGATAATACGCCGCATTATCGATTCCTCGAAAACTCAGCGTTGGCCCCAAGCGCCCGCCTTCAGCGGTGTGATTGTAAACGACATCCAGAATGACTTCGAATCCTTCCCGGTGGAGCGCTCGGACCATCGATTTGAATTCTTGGACGACATGGTGGGGATGATCGGACATTGCGTAGCGGAGTGAAGGCGCGAAGTAAGCGAGGGTGTTGTATCCCCAATAGTTGGTCAAACCGCGTTGCGCCAGGAAGTGTTCATCGATGAAATGGTGTGTCGGCATCAGTTCGACAGCGGTCACGCCGAGCTCTTTCAGGTGCCGCAGGACCGGTGCCGAAGCCAGACCTGTGTAGGTGCCTCGGTGTCCTTCCGGAATCTCCGGATGCTGTTTTGTAATCCCTTTGACATGGGCCTCATAAATGACCGTATCCCGCCAGGGTATTTGCAGGCGGGTGTCACCTTGCCAATCGAAGTCGGTCTCAATGACCATTCCGAGTGGGGCGTTTGCGCCGTTGTCCCGCTCGTCAAAAGCGAGATCTTCCTCGGGGCTCCCTGCCGGGAAGCCGTAAACGTTGTCATCCCAGCTCAAATCGCGTCCGATTGCTTGCGCGTAAGGATCCAACAGGAGCTTGTTCGGGTTGAAGCGTAGACCCGTGGAAGGGTCGTACGGCCCATGTACCCGATAGCCGTAAAGCTGCCCCGGGGCTAATCCGGGCACGTATCCATGCCACACCATGTCGGTTTGCTCGACCAAGTCGAGTCGCGCGGATTCCTCATGATCACCGGCTTGGTCAAAGAGACAAAGCTCGACCCGAGTGGCATTTTCAGAAAAGAGCGCAAAATTGACGCCACGACCATCCCATCTCGCACCGAGTGGGTGTGGGGTGCCGGGTAAGACCTTCCATTTCATATTCTTCGTCAGAGGGTATTCAGACTGATGTTATCCTGGCAACGTCGATTTGAGCAGCGGGCTCATGCCTGATTAGGGACTCCCGGCTCGAGCTCGCGAAGCCGAATGCAGCTTGCTTGATGATGGCTGCCATCCAGGCTGTCGAAGGCAGGGAGGGTTTGAGAGCAATCATTGATGGCGTAGGGGCAGCGTGGATGGAATGGGCAACCCGGGGGTGGATTCATGGCGGACGGTGGGTCCCCGGGCAAAATGATCCGCTTTCGTTGCCGCTCGGAGTGGGGATCGGCCGTAGGAACGGCGCTGACGAGCGCTTTGGTATAGGGGTGCAATGGATTGCTGAACACCTCTTCCGCAGGCCCGAGCTCGACAATGCGACCGAGGTACATGACGGCGATGCGATCGGAGATATGCTTCACCACAGAGAGATCGTGAGAGATGAAAATCAGCGTGAGGTCCATCTCCTTGGCCAATTGGGCCAGGAGATTGATGATCTGAGCCTGGATGGAGACATCCAAGGCCGAGACAGGCTCATCCGCGACGAGGAGCTTCGGATTGACAGCGAGTGCCCGCGCGATGGCGATCCGCTGGCGTTGTCCCCCGGAAAATTCGTGCGGATACTTCCGGAGGTATTGCGGTGAGAGTCCGACGCGCTTCATCAAGCCGGTGACTGTCGGCTTGAGCTCTTGTTCGGAAAGCGCTTTGTTATGGGTGAGCATCGCCTCGGACAAGGCGTCGAGAACCGTCATTCTGGGGTTTAGCGAGGCGAACGGATCTTGAAAGATCATTTGAAAATCGGCACGGGCCAGCCGCAGGGCTTCTCCTTGCATCCGCGTCAGCGATTTCCCGTCGAGCATGACCTCTCCGGAGGAGGGGCGAATCAATTGCAGAATGCTCCTTCCGAGCGTGGATTTGCCGCAGCCGGATTCGCCAACGAGGCCGAGGATCTCGCCTTGACTCTGGGATAGATTGACGCCATCCACCGCCTTCACGCGCCCCACCTCATGTCGGAAAAAGATGCCCCGTTCCACCGGGAAGTGCGTCTTCAAATCTTTAATTTCGAGAAAGTAGTCGCTCATGCTCCCTTAAACCGTGAGATTTTCCTTTTGAACGCGGAGGCAAGCGGTGCTGTGTCCCGGCGATGTTTCAGCAAGCCGGATCGGTTCTTGAGAACAGTAATCGACCGCGTATTCACACCGGGATGAGAAGGGGCAGCCGGTCACCCGCTTCGAAAGGTCCGGGGGCATCCCCTTGATGGTGTAGAGCTCTTCGCCTTTGGCTTGAAGTCCCGGAATGGACTTTTGCAGGGCTCGATTGTACGGGTGCTGCGGGTTGTAGAAGATCTCTTCCGTCGGTCCGGTCTCAAAGATCCGACCGGCGTACATGATATTGACGCGGTCACAGAATCCGGAAACGACCGCGAGATCGTGTGAGATCAAGATGACCGCCATGCCGAGGTTCTCCTGTTCCCGTTGGATCAGTTCCAAGATTTGCGCTTGGACCGTCACATCGAGGGCGGTGGTCGGCTCGTCGGCAATAAGCAAGTCCGGTTCGGTGATGAGGGCCATTGCGATCATGACTCGTTGCCGCATCCCTCCGGAAAATTCATGGGGGAAGCTCCGCATCCGGTTTTCCGCGTCATGGATACCGACTTCTTCCAATGCCTCGATCCCCTTCCGGATGGCTTGCTTCCGCTTCATGTCGAAATGGATCAGCAGCGGTTCGATCAACTGGTCACCGATCCGCATGTAGGGATTGAGCGAGGTCATCGGGTCCTGGAAGATCATCGCGATCCGCTTGCCTCGGATCCCTTGCAGCGTGGAGTGAGAGCAGCTTAGGAGATCGGTCGTGTTGTCAAAAATGGCCTTGCCGCTTTCGATTTTGCCGGGTGGTCGAGGAATCAGATCGACCAAGGAGTAGCACCCGACCGATTTACCGGATCCGGATTCTCCGACGATGCCGAGGGTCTCGCCGTGCTCGATGCGAAATGACACCCCATTCACAGCGGCGGTGATTCCCTCGCGAGTGTGAAACGATGTCTTAAGGTCTTCGACTGTTAAAAGCGGCATAGCATTCTTCAAGCAAGGAAGAGTCGATCTTCAATCTTTGGATGAGCGCACGTCGAGCGCATCGCGCAGCCCGTCTCCGAGAAAGTTAAGCGCAAACAAGGTTGCGGCCAGCACAAGTCCGGGAAAGACAAGGAGCCAGGGATACTCCTCCATGCTCTGGGCACCGTTCTTGATCAGGGATCCCCATGAACTCATCGGCGGCTGCACTCCCAGGCCGAGGAAGCTTAGAAAGGCCTCGAGGAGCATCACCATCGGGATGGTCAACGTGGTATAGACGATAATGGGGCCGAGGACATTCGGGATAACGTGCTTAGCGATGATTCGCTGCTTACGGAGGCCGAGCGCGATCGCCGCCTCAATGAATTCCTGATTTTTGAGGGAGAGGACTTGCCCCCGAATGATCCGGGCCATCGTGAGCCACTCGACGGCGCCGATGGCCACGAATAGAAGGAGGAAATTCCGTCCGAACAGGACCATCAAGAGGATCACGAAAATGATGAACGGCAGCGACCAGAGGATATCGACGATTCGCATCATCACCATATCGGTCTTACCCCCGACATAGCCGGAGATCGTCCCGTAGAGGACCCCGATGGTCAATGAAACCAAGGTCGCGCAGATTCCGACCGCCAACGAGACGCGACCTCCGTAAAAGATCCGTGTCAGCAGGTCTCTTCCGAGCGTATCGGTGCCGAGCCAGTGCGCTGCGGATGGCGGGGAGGCACCGAGATCAAGGTTCTGACCTTGGTAAGTGTAAGGTGAAAGCCACGGCCCGATCACCGAAACCGTGGTCAAGAAAATCAGGATATAAAGCCCGACGATGGCCATGCGGTTCTTTCGCAGGCGAAGCCATGCGTCGCGCCAGAGCGAGCTGCCCGGCTCGACATGGTCGTCCACAGGTGAGGTGATTGGCGGTTGTCGTTCCAGTGCTTCGGCCATGGTTCAGTCAAAGCGGAGCTTCGGATTCAGCCAAACTTGGATGATATCCACGATCAGGTTGAAGAGTATGATCATCGTGGCGAAGAGGATGACTGTCCCCATCACCATCGTATAATCCCGGTTAAAGGCGGCCGTGACGAAAAACTCGCCGAGTCCCGGGATTTGAAAGATCGTCTCGACGACAAAGGATCCGGTAATGAGGCGAGCGGCGGCGGGCCCGAGAAAGGAGACAAGCGGGAGGATCCCGCCGCGCAAGGCATGACGCAAGACAATCCGTCTCGCTGAGGCCCCCTTGGCACGGGCGGTGCGGATAAAATCTTGATGGAGGATCTCGAGCATCCCGCCGCGGGTCAGGCGCGCGACGTAAGCCGCAAAGAAACCGCCGAG
>JAHEOI010000057.1 GCA_018610125.1 Verrucomicrobiota bacterium | reverse complement strand
TTAAGCTGGCTCCATCCTTGCTCGGCGATCGGCAACCGGCGAAACGCGTTCCGGTCCAAAGCTCGGCCCCGGAGGTCTCCGAGCTCCGTGCCAGAAATGCGTCAAAACGCCGCCGATCCAAGTGCCAACCGTGCCCCAAGGGATTGAATAAGAAATCGTTGTACCCCAGCTCGCTGCTTCCCCAGGCGGAACAACTTCCGAGGCATGGGAGATGGTCCTCGCATTGGAAGGCCTCCCACAACCCCAGGTTTTCCAGGAGCAGGCGTGTGTCCGGTGGAATGCTCTCTCCCACCCGTGACTGCTCATAACAATCGGGCTCAACGACCAATACAGGAGAGATGCCATGCTGGTTCAGTCGGATTGCCGTGGCGCAGCCCGCCGGCCCACCTCCCAGTACGACGACCTTGTATTCGCAGTGAGCAGACATTGTTGTTTCGTTGAGACCTCAGCTCGACGAGGGAGGCGGGTGGGTCGGTTCCGTCGTCTTGTTTGGCCAAGGAGTCACCCGGTTGCTATGATCTTCCTTGAACCCGCTCACCTCCAAATAAAAGTTTGCGGGATAGCTTTTATCGTCGATGGCGGAACCTTGTATTACAACACCGATATTATGCCACTCCTGCACCATTTTCTCCCTATATTCGTCCTGAAACCGCCCCACTTTTTGCTCGTTGTCGGCTTTGGTTCCTTGAGTGCGGACGGAGAATCGCTGAGGTCCCAATCGCTGAGCTCCCACTTCCCTGTCGTTGACCTCCGCTGCCCTGTAAACCGCCACGGGACGTTGTGCCGGCCATGACCAATAAAGCGTGACCGCGCTTGATGGCGCATTTTGGGGCTGGTGAATGGCACACGAATTGTAATCCGTATGCCAAGGAATCGCCATGAATTTTTGCGTGTCCCCGGGCTCGAGCGTCGCTTCCTTATCGCGAAGCGGAATGTATCCCTCGCTTAGAAACGGCCTATCATGCTGGGCCGTTTCATAATCCAACTTCTTGGCTCTGATGCGAAATGGTCCGACGCCGGCGCCCGGCCAGTCCCTATAAATTTCCGGTTGTCGGACGATGAATGTCATGTCGATGCCCGGATTGAAACGCCCGCCAAGGCAGTTCACCAGGACGGACTTGTCCAGCTGCTCACCCGGACCGAGCTTCGCGCCGGACCCCGCGTGAAAATGCTCATCGAACCATTGCTTTAAGAAAAAATATTGGGTCGGTCGAAGACTCAAGAAGCTTTTCCCAGCGTCCCCAAGGGCAAGCGGCATCCTGGGCGGTCCTTCGCTCGAGGCCTCTTTTTCATTGGGATCCCGGATAAGGGAAGGGACATGAAGCCTCTCACTTGGGCGGTCCTGGGCGGTGATGCGACCGACGATGTCGTGTGCCGACGTCGCTTCCCCGGGCAGATTCGTCGTCCACTTTTGCAGTGAGGCACTCAAGAAGATGGGATAGATCTCATCATCGAACGACGGTTGATAGTCGCTTTTGAAGCCATTGTCGTAAATGTGAGGACACAAATTTAGATTCCGGACCCACGCGTCGAATATATCATCCCAGAGTGAAACGACATTCAGGATCTGGGGGGCATAAGCGGGATCGGTGCTGATGACCCAGGCGCTTCCCTCGACCTCTCGCACGCTCTCATCTTCAAACACGAGCGCCGCCCTGACCGGTCCGTCCGAAATATCGTCAAACCAGCCGTCATTATTGACGTCGTTATTGAGCCCATAATTTTTTCCCGTAGTGTCAGTCCATCCGCACGCGGTTCCGAAACCTCCCAAAACAACCAATCGTCCCTTCTGTTCGGTTTCGAGCTCGCCGAGCGTGGTGATTCCCTTGCCTGAAGGACAATTAAGCGCATCGAAGTGATTTGCCGGGAACGAGGTGGGATAATTGTCCAGCTCTCGAATGCCAACGCCGTCTTTCCAATAGGAAGGTTTTGTGTTTTGATTGAACTTCACCTTCCCTGAGTCCGTTCCTTTGATCGTCCTCGGGCCCGGATCAATCATCAGGCACCTAAGACGCTCGGGATCATTTGGCTTGTCGGAGAACCGTGAGTTGGGGTTCTCCTCGTCTTTGGCATTTCGCAGACGGGGATGGTCTGTCTTGTTGCCATGCTTGTTGGTGTGCTCCTTGTAGGCGTCGACGCCGCGTTTTTCATCCATCTCATAGCAATTCGCTTTCTTATTCGCGACATGAACGAACCAAACGATGTCTTTAACAACCTTGCCATCGATTGTGCTGCCGACCTGAACCTCTGTTCCGTCACTTCTCGGGTAGGATTCCGATTCCGTATTGGGATAGACAAAAATTCGAAAACGGGCTGCCTGACGTTTGAGAGCGCCGCTGTTATCCCGAAGCTGACTGCTTGTGACTGTCTTCGATTCCGAGCCCGGCACAATCGGCAGACCCCCCGTTGTGTTTCCGCCTTGAGGGTCCGGAAAGCCGGCCATCGTTTCCGGGCCAATGACATAGTCGTCACTGTTGCCCACGCGTGCGATGCCGATTGCTGGATGGATTCGCAATGTATCTTGATTCATGTCAGTCCTCCTTATCGTTGTGCGTGTTTCTTTGCTCCATGCGTTGCCTTTGTGCGGACCGGAAGTAATTGTTGACCAGAAGGTGGCTTAGGTTCAAGTTCTTGCCCGGCAATGGCTTGACCCCCGAGTTGGAAGCGGGCGGGTATTTCATTTTCGTGTTATGGCACCAAAAGCAATTATTCTGAAATTTGGCGCCTTGCGTGAACGTTTCGATGGTTGAGTTCGAAAGCTCGGTCGATCCTGTGATGCGATCTTGAAGAGTGGAGTTGGGGATCAATGTGCCTTTATTAGGATTAAACCAGATGGCTCCCACCAATTCATAATGTCGCCAAATGGAGTTATTGCCCAATTGTTCATGAACGCTTTGGTTCAAGCTCTTGATGTTCTGCACATTTTGGCTGCTCCCGCCGCCGTGCGGAAACTGACGGAAGACCTGAGTGATTGGAGAAAGCGTTTGTGCTTGGGGATCCTCGAGCGAAACGAGCGACGCATTGTTGGCGTTGCTGTTTTTTACCGTTGTGCCCGCCTGGTAAAATGTCCAGTCTCTTTGACTGACGACCTTGTTCAAGTGCTCGGTTAAGGGCTTTAGGTTGGCGGGAAGGTCCGGCGCATTGTCCACATGCTCAAAGGTAGCCCAGATAAACTCCGGGTGATTTTTGACGACACCGACAACATGAAGGCCGACCAAACCGACCGTGACCTCTTCCGTTTTATTGGTGATGACGACGTGACCGTTGCGGTTGGCCAGTCGCTTAATCTTCGCCTTCCGTGTGTAGAGATTGTCATGACGTTCTCCATCCTCGATCACCTTCCAGGAAGCCTTCAGCTCGATCGTCCCGACCGGGAAGTTTTCGTTCTTTGGAGCCTGATAAAACCGTTGGGGCTTGTAGTAGCCTTTTTTCCGGACGAATTTATAAAATCGTTTGTTGACGTATTTGGAGTAATAGACCGAACGGCCATTCTGGTCGATCAAGAGGCCTCGGGATCCCGCCTGGTTCACTTCGTGAAGAGATGCCGGCGTGTCATGCTTTTTCGTGCGTGGGGTGAGAGCCAAACCGCGGTCGGCCTTGATTTGGGATAGCGGCGGCGGCGAGTTTCCGGGATTGTTTGAAAAGAGGGCCGCCGGCCGGATCATTGACTCGAACCGTGGTCGGTTGTTCGGCTTCGTCTTTTGCGTGAGCCAGAGAAACGTTTGCCAAGACCATTGGTGGAAATCACAGTTTGATTGAAACTGCGCGTGGTTATTTGGCTCGGGTGTTTGACTGTGGGGGAACCAAGCGCTCGGAGCCAAACAGTTCGATTGCACTGTTATGGGGGTGAGGAGGATGCAACCGATTAATCCGACCACGTGGCCGATTGAAAGGTGTTGTCTGTGTCGCATAAAAGCCTCTTTGATTGATCGTGCCGATTCAGCCATTTGAGTAAGATAGTCGAAGGCTATTCTCGACGTGCCTTCGATGCCAATAGGTGATTTCCTTTAGAACAGATAAGAAAATACCTTAGACGTAGTTGGATGTAGGCATCCAGACTGTGGGATAGGAGAGAGGTCGTCTTGGCCCAAGAGGGGTGTCTTGGCTTTGGCTTGATCTGCCGTAGGCGTCCGCCAGGGGGTCTTGATGAGAAAATGCCCGGACAAGCGGGTGATCGAAGTCGGCCTCGTGGGGCTGATGATCGCTGACGGTGGTGTGAAGCGCGCGTGGAATCCGGCCCGTCGACGTGCCCTTCTTGCGTCTGTGAGTGCCGAGTCCTATTCGGTGTTTTGATAGAGGACACCGGAGTCGACGCCGACCTTGACGGAATCAGTCGTAACCTCTCCTTCCTCGTTCTCGATTCGGACACGATACGTTCCACTTTTGTCGGGCGTTACGGCTTTTAAGACCAGGATAGAATCATTTGCGCCGGTAATCGGCTTGCCATTGAAGAGCCACTGGTAGGAGATGGGTCGTTTGCCCTCGGCGTGGACCGATAATCTGGCTGTAGTGCCGATAAGCTGGGACTTCGGCTCAGGGCCCTTGAGTATGTGGGGCGGTCCCTTCGAGCTCAATCCGGCGAGGTTGAGAATCTCGGGCTCGGTCAAACATCTTCCCCATATCCCCAGTTCATCCAAAACCCCTTCATAAGCCACGGACTGTTTCGCAGGCGTGTTCGTGTTCCCGATGACCAAGTTTGACTCTGCGGTCCGGCCAAGGCTGGCAGGCTCAGGCGGCGCGACTTGAAAGCCGTTTTTATAAAAGGCCACCTCTCCGTTCCGGTAAGTGACGACGTAGTGCTGCCACGTATTCAGCTCGATCATGCCATTCGGTGCGATTGCGGTTATCGTTTCCGGTGATCCGGAAGCAGCCTTTAGTTCCCCGAAAACCATTGTTTTCTCGACTGAGGATCCATCAAGCGTATTGGCAATCGAGACCTTAAACCGACTCCCCTTATCAAGGATTCTACCTTGAAAGTCGGTGCGCTCACCGACCTCGCGAGCACCGCCGAATGTTTCGGGTTGGATCCAAAAGCTTACCATCGACGTAGAGCTTCAGCTCGCCGGAGGCCGCATCCAAGGTCATCGCCACGTGCCGCCATTCATTGAGCGGGACAGGATCCGGTGACGAAAGGCCGGTTGTATCCACGTCGTGATTCCATAAGACTCGGGGATGGTTCGCGGCGTCACCGCTCTTGTAACCGAGTATATGACCCGCCGCCGCCCCTTCGAACGTTGCAGTGATCGGCGAGGCGTAATTGTTGGGCTCACGCTTCTTCAAGAAGGCGGCCCAGGTTGTCGTTTCAACTTTGGGGAGATCTCGTACCTCCACAAACCCGTTTCCCTGAAAAGCCAACCCGCCATCCTCCTTGCCGTCGATCCATGGGTCTTGAGGGAAATCGACGAGCGTGCCGTCATGCCCGTTGCCCGAGACATCCTCGACAACCGAGCCACCTTTTTGGTTCAACGGCCAGTACGAAACCAGCCCGGCCTCAAGGTCAACGACTGCCTCGTTCGCCCGGGCTTGGGAAAATAGGGGGACCGCGGCCAGGATCGCGATCGCTACTTTTCGGAAGCATGACGACCACCTTCGTTGAAGCTTACCCGTATTGTGACCCATAAAAACCGTATTCCTGACGGAGTGATTCCTCTTGGGGCTGTCGAGCATTCGACGAAGCAGTTTCTTTGCACACCGTTAACTGTAACCGCACAGGTTGCGGAGCTCGGCGATATGCTCTTGACCGACTTCCCGTGGCGTCTTGTTGTGCTCGCGACAGAGCACGCTGGCGAAGCCGACTGCAACCCCCATTTGGCCGCACGTCCTCATCACGCGGGGACCGCCAAGCCCGATATGCGAACAGCTAAAGCATCGCCCCGCCATCATCAGGTTGTCCATATCCTTGGCATAGAGACAGCGGAACGGGACATGGTAATACTCCTTTTTGGGCTTCCGAAACATCGCCTTTGCCAAGAAATCGACGGGATGCCCGCGCCGGACGCGCTGATAATGAACGTCGACCTCGCGTTTTTCCGTGACAACCGTATCAGGAAAGTCACGATTCTCCAAGGCATCGTTCATCGTGTAAATATAGTCGCCCATAAGGCGTCGCGATTCCCGTTTGCCGATCAGGTGGGAAACCCATGTCAGTTTGCGCCGTGCGTTCTTGGGATGCTTCTTGCTGTTGGCGAAGGAGCCATATATTGCGCGCAGCATATGGTCTCGCACATGCTCCGCATCATGAATCTGGTGGACCTCGTTGTCGGAATACTCCCAGTACCATTCTCCCGAAACGGCATTGTGCTCCTTGGCCACCGGCATCGCCCACGGCACATCGGGAAAGGGAGCCCGCCGATCGATGTTTTCGCTGCGCCACAAGACGCTTGAGCCCATTACCCAATTGTCCGGTTTCTGTGGACTCCAAAGCTCCCCATGGCGATCCCAGCCCTCATCAAATTCATACCGTGATTCACGGCCGTAGCGATAGGCCACCCCCGCCCAGAAGCCGAGCCATCCATCCCCGGTGCAGTCGATAAAGTTGGGTGCCTTGAATCGCCGAGTGATGCCGCTCTCAACCTCGATCGCCTCGACACTTTCAATCTGTTTCCCGTCTTTTTCGACTCCGTAGACGCTATGCCCGAGGAACTGGTGGATCCCTTTAGCCGCGTTCATCGCCTCATGGCGCTTCTTCTCCGCCTTTTTCGCCTTGGGAGAGCCATTCGGATAATGGGGGGTGTCGATCTTCTTGAGGATATCATCCCGCTTCCCTCGGATCCCAATGGTGTGAACCCGAATCTCCGAGCTCGCGTTGCCCCCGAGCACCGGGCGATCCTGAATGAGTGCGACCTGAAGTCCCTTTGATTCCGCAGCCAGAGCCGCGGCACATCCGGTGATCCCTCCGCCCACGATCACGACATCGAAGTTATGGGTCTCTTGCGGGACATCGGGCCTGCCAAGCTTCTGTCGGCGCCATCGAGGTAAGCTCGCCGTGTCGTTGGGCGGGACATCGTTCCCGTCCATCGAGAAATAAAGGGCATCGCAACGCCCGTCGAAGCCTGTGAGATCACGGAGCTCAACGGTGGCTTCCGGATTCTCAATCGTGATAGGGCCCGCTTCTTGCCACGCCCATCCGGGCTTGGTCCCAAAAACGGTGTCCACGGCCTCACCGTTGACCAATACCTCGAACCGTCCGGGCGGATCCCACTCGCCCGGCACCCAATTCTTGGTGCGCACCCACAGGTGGTATTGACCCGGTTGTGGGAAGACTGCATTCGCACGGGCGTTGGCCACCGGCTCACCGAGCCCATGCGCCAGGAGATAGCTAAACCCAAGCTCATCCATGAACTGGGAGTCGACCTTCCATCCCCCTTTTTCGCTGAAATGCTCCGCTTCTAGGAAGAGAGAGGTCCCTGCGGTTTCATTGGTCGAGGTCCCGGCCCATAGCCGCGGCCCGCCTATTAGCGCCAAGGCCCCGGCACCCGAATGCTTAAGAAATTCACGTCGTTTCATGGAAAAAACTCTAACCGGCTTCAAAGTCAGTATATCGGTGCACTCTCCCGGAGACAACCGAAAATATCCCCGAGCC
>JAHEOI010000056.1 GCA_018610125.1 Verrucomicrobiota bacterium | reverse complement strand
ATCGGCGTGAAAAGGCGGCCAAGGAAGTATCCGGTGGAGAGCGCGTTCGGAAATATGAAGATTACCGCCGGCTTCTCGAACGCGAAGAGATTGACTCGATCAGCATTGCCACGTGTGATCATTGGCACACGCCGATTGCTTTGGCGGCCTTGATGTCAGGGCGTCATGTCTACGTTGAGAAACCGTGTAGCCACAACGTTCATGAAAGTAACCTCCTCGTAAAGGCGGCAAAAGAGTATGGGAAGTGCGTTCAGCATGGAACGCAGAGCCGCAGCGACGGAGCGATTCGAGAAGGCGTGCGGCAGCTCCGGGCAGGAGCGATTGGCAAAGTCCGCGCAGCCAAGGCGATCAACCATCAAATGAGAGGTCCAATCGGCGTCGCGGCGGCCGAAGAGCCTCCCTCGGGAGTCAATTACGACCTATGGCTCGGGCCGGCCCCGAAGCGCGAGTTCACCCGGAACCGTTGGCATTACAATTGGCATTGGTTTTGGGACTATGGCACGGGCGATATGGGGAACGATGGGATTCATCACGTCGATGTGGCGTTGTGGGGGCTTGGTGGCGGTTATCCCAAGAACATTCTTGCTTCGGGAGCGCAGCTCTTCTATCGCGACGATCACGAAACGCCCGATACCCAGAATGTGATCTTTGAATATGATGAGGCCCATCTCATATACGAAATGCGCCTATGGACCCCGTACGAGCTTGAAGGGAAAACGAACGGCAATGTCTTTTACGGCGACGACGGGCGCCTGGAAATCGATGGCGACGTTCGTGTCGTGCTTGCCGATGGAGAGACAAGGACCATTGAAGGGGGGTATCGCGATAGCCATATGGGAAACTTCATTACAGCCGTAAAAGGCGAGCACCCCTCACATTTAACCGCGCCGATCGAGGTGGGGGCGATCTCGGCCAATCTTTGCCATCTCGGCAATATTGGGACGCGGCTAGGCGGGCGAAAGCTCGCTTATGATGCGGAGCGCGAGATGATTCTTGGCGATCCGGAAGCCCATCAGATGCTAAACCGTGAATACCGAACGGGCTACGAGTTACCATATCACGGTTAACGCAGGTAAACCGGGGTAATGCCCAGCCGTAAGCCGCAAAGAACGTTTGAAGTCGCTTACGAGGATTACCCATTCGAATCACATTGGCTTCGGTGGAAAAGTGCTTGGCTGCACTACGTCGATGAAGGTGGGAGTCGATTTCCGGTCGTACTACTGCATGGCAATCCAACCTGGTCTTACCTCTATCGAGAAGTGATCCGGCAGATTTCGGGGGATTGGCGGGTCATCGCCTTCGATTATCCCGGGTTCGGATTTTCCGGGATGCCGCTTCGGTATGGCTTTACGCCGCAGGAGCATGCCGAAGCGGTGGAGGCCTTGTTGGAAAGGCTGGGGCTGGCGGAATTTGTCTTGGTGGCCCACGATTGGGGAGGTCCGATTGGCTTCGCGGTGGCATCCCAGGCGCCCACGGCCCTCAAGGGGCTCGTGCTCGCCAATACTTGGTGCTGGCCGGCCGGTGGGATTGTCCGGCTCTTCTCTTTGTTTTGGGGATCACCGGTCGGACGCTACTTGATCGTCCGTCATAACCTGTTTGTCCGGTTGCTTCTACCAATGGGGATTTACCATGCCGAACCACGTTCCCGTCCGCGATTAAGGGGGTATCGGCAGCCGTTTGAGCTGCCGGAGCGTCGATATTGCAGCTACGTTTTCGCCAGGCATCTGAGAAAAAGCAAGGCATGGCTCGAGCGATTAGAGAAGGAAAGCAGCCTCTTGGCGGATAAGCCGGCTCGGCTGGTATGGGGAATGCGCGACCCCGGCTTTGGCTGGGAGTCGGTCATTCGGCGTTGGCATGCCCTTCTCCCGAATGCCGGTGTTTGTCGATTGACGGATGCCTCCCATTTCGTTCCGGAAGACCGGCCGGATGCGATTGCTGATGCGATTAGGCAGGTGGGGGCTGAAGCCGGGCCATAGGTATGGTTGGCGGTTAAAAGAGCACGCCATTTGATGGCTTGCAAACACACTCTGGTTGGCCACTCTTGACCTAAGGGGAGCGAGTGTTCCGAGTCAGCTCTGACCGTTTCCATTGGTTGAGCCCGGCCGTGGATTGGCCGACCCAGCGGGTGTTGTACCGGCGGATCCAATCGTCGGGTAAGGACTCTGGTCGGGCTTGACTGCCGTATGCTTGATAATCCATTCCATGCCACGGCAATGGCTTGACGCTCCGGCCTTGGACCACATGGGAATCGGCGTCTTTGTCCCATCCAACCGAATAAAGGAAGAAGGCACGTTGATAGCCGCTCGGTTTTGGCGGCAGGCTCCCGGCGTCGAAAGAGAGGCTCAATGCATCGCCGCCGTTAAGGATCGCCAGTTTGTTGTCGGTGCTTTCGATTAACGGTTGAACCGTGCCATAACGGGTGCACCAGCCGGATGGGGTGATTCTCCAGTTGGGCAAGCGGTGCACGTCGTCATAATCGGGCGTCAGCGGTTGATCCCAGGCCGGTTTCAGCAGCTCACTGAATCCGCGAAAGCTGAGATCCGTCGTTGTCGGCTTTATCTTGGTCACTTGGATGTCCGTTTTCCCGGTTTGGGCAAAAAGGGCGATCCGGTCCCAATGGATTTCGTAAGCCGTGCTCAATCGCAATCGACGCGCCCCTTCAGGAAGCTTGTTGGCAAGGTCAACGGTAATCGTCTTGGTTTTTCCGGCAGGGGCTCCGACCACGACATCGACCGGCTTCCACTGACCGTTTGCGGTTTCGACCTTAAGCTGCGGGAAAGGGAAGGGAAGGGAGGGATGCTGGGCTGCGGCGATATTGGCCATGGCACCCCCAAATCGCAGCCATCCGGTTAAGACGAGGCTCAGTGGCTTTTCCGTCGGGAGCTTGCCGAAATCGAGGGTCAAATGATATGGCTTGGCCAGCCCGCGTAGCTGCGGCTTGCGTAAGGCAGTCGGCGACGCCATTCGCTTATCGATTTCTTGCAATGCCTGGGTCAGGTCGGTGCCGTCATTGCGGACGGCTCGGTCCAATGGGATACGGTCGCTATAGGAACGGACTGCATGAGGTGGAAACGGTCGATCGGGTCTGAGCTTGCTGGTGCTATGGACTTCGGCCTTCTTTGGATGATCGACAACCACCAGCTTGGCCTCATCCAGGTAAAGGACTTCACGAAGCTCTTCGGTTACTTCCAGGCGATAGTTCCCGTTCTTTGGCTTAAAGTTATCGTCGGTGCCGATTCGAACGTACTCTTTCGGGTCGGCTTCGATGTATCGATCTTGTGAAATTGGCAATCCAAGCGGCGCCGCGCTGAGGATATCGGTAACGAAGCGATAGCCTTGGCCGTCCCAGGCGTAGAGATAGGGACATGACCCTTCCGGGAGCTCGATCTCAAACATAGCCAGCTTTTTGCTCGGGGTAACCTCGACATCCACGGTGTTGAGCGAAAGGTCAACCCATCGCACCGTAACGGAATCCAGAACCTTGCGGTCCCCAACACCGATTTCGACCGGGAGCTGCTGCACCGTCCGGCTGGTGCGCCAATTCCCCGAAGTCACTTCAATCCTTGTTCCCAGTCCGCTCGCGTTGGAGCGATTGCCGACCAGGCGCAGCTTGAGCTGCCTGTTTTGGTTGCCCCCATCGTTACGGAAGAATCGGATTCCATCCTCGGGCGAGCTAAGCAGCAGGTCGGTGTCTCCATCGTTATCGAAGTCGGCAGAGGCGAGCGATTGGATCGGATCCGCGGGGATGTTATCCAAATTGGCGGTTTTTGTGACGTTACGGAATCCTTCTGGGCCGCGATTACGCCAGAGCTTCAACCCGCTGCCGACCGCAAGAATATCCAACCAACCATCGTTATCGTAATCGATCACGCGCAGGTCGTTGATCGAGAAGTCGTCCAGCGGGAGCTTCTCGACCCGGTCCAGGCCGGAGAAATGGCATTCGAGGTGATCCCCCGCGGTGATCACCGTATCAATTCGCATATTATTATTGAGATCGCCTGTTGTCAGGACCCTTCCGGCAGGCCAATCGGACGGGGCGTTCGTCGTGACCAGCTTGCCGCCCCGCTGGTTGACTTGCATGATGGGAGGCGTGTTGCTGCGGGCAATCACCAAATCCATCATATCGTCCCGGTTCCAATGGTCCATGAGGAGCTGGGTCCCCCCTGAAATCTCCGAAGGTACGCCGGAGGTTGAAGTCTGATTTTCGAAGAAGAAGTCGCCCAGGTTCCGATAAACTTCGACGGTTTTTCCTTGGCTGCCGAGCGTGAGCAGGTCCAATTTGCCTGTAAAGCTGAGATCGGCCAGTGCTCCGTCCGTCGCTTTGACCTTGCTCATACCCGTCTGGCGTGTCACGTCCCTGAAAAGCCCGTTGGTCGCTCCGGAAAAGACATGGGATCCCTGCAGTCCCAGGGCAACCATGTCCTCGTTACGATCATTGTCGAGGTCCCCGACCAACATTTCGGAATAGCGTCCTCCGTTTTTTGCCGGGTATTTCGGTCCCTTGGGATGAAAGGTGCCGTTGGAGCTCACTAACAATTGAAAGGCGTCGCCTTTGCCAAGGAGAAAGACATCGTTAAAGCCGTCCTGGTGAACGTCCAGGATACCGAATGGACCGGAATATTCGGTTGCCAAGTCTCCGAAGGCCTTCGACGTGGCATTGGTGAACGTGACATCGATCCCGTCCAAGTTGGGCTCGGCCAGACTAAAGCCGACCTTTGGCTTTGTATGTCGGCATGCTTCGTATATGGCGGGATCGGAGGCGCCTCCACTTCGTCCGGATTGGAGCTCTTGATGTTGGGCCATCATTTTTTTCGCTCGTTTCGCGTCGCCGACCTGTTGGAGGGCCCTTGCTAGATTGTAATAGGCTGAAGGGTGCTCCGGATCCGCCTTGATGACTTTTTGGTATCGTCGGATAGCCTGTTGCCACTGCCCAAGCCCGGAGTGAGCTCGCCCGATTTGGAAATCGACCGCAGGAATGTCGGCCTCGATTCGCTCGGAATTTTGGAGAGCCTTAAGCGCTTCCTCATGATTTTGCTCTCGGAGGTGGGCGCAGCCGATGATGTAATAGGCGGCGGCTGAATTCCTATCCAAGCGCAACGCGGAGCGGGCCTGCTTGATGGCGGTGTCGGGCTCACCAGCCCTTAAAAGGGCATTCGCCAGATTGAGGTGCGTTGTCTGATTATTCGGCTCAAGCTCGACCGCTTTCCGGAACGCGGTGACCGCCTTCTCGTAACGATCGTTTTGATAGTGCGATTTTCCGCGATTCATTTGCCGCATAAACGATCCGTTGTCGTTGGCGGCGGAGGGCGACTCGGACTCCGAGCAGGCACTCAACGAAATCAGGAGCGGAATGGCTGCGGCGGTCAAAAGCCTTAAGCACGACTGTGACGACAGCCATTTAAGGCAAGCGGGCCGACACAGACATCGTTCCAAGCGCAATCCTATCGGTAAACGACCCATGGCTCAGGTTACTTCTTGTTCGGGAATTGGCATTTCAGTTTTCATGATTCTAGCGCCGAATGAACCTGAGTCAATTCCGGTGAAATGACAAGATTAGGGAAAGAAGAGGATTGCCCGCGAATTACGCGAATTAGCGCGAAGGGAAATCGGAGGGTAAATGATTGAGGGGGAGGGAGAACGGAAGACGAAGGACGGAAGACCGAGTTTCTACTTTGAACGCGAATTTTGGTTTGCCAAAGTCATACTTGTGACGTGGAGATTGCCAGTTGCCTTGATCGGAATCGCGCTGTTGCCGCTCGTTCTCGGGTGCGATCAGCGGGGTAGGATCTCGTCCCAGGGGGAGGCGTCGGTGACCGGAACGAACCAGCCCGCCGGCAAGCCGCAGCCGAAATTGCCGACGACCAAGCTTTGGATTGGGCGTGAGGTTTTAACCGTAGAAGTGGCCAGGACCCAAGAGGAGATTTCCAAGGGGATGATGTATCGCAAGGAGCTCGACGAAAACGAAGGGATGCTGTTTGTTTTTCCGCGACCGCGTCAGGTCTCTTTCTTTATGCGGAACACGACGATTCCGCTATCCTGCGCTTACGTTGACAGTGACGGTACGATCCTGGAGATTCATAAAATGGAGCCATTGGATGAGACGCCCGTCCGATCGAGCTCTGACAAGGTCCGATATGTTCTCGAGGTGCGACAAGGTTGGTTCCAGCGCCATCAGATCCAGGAAGGGGCGGTGATGCAGACCGAGGCAGGTAGCTTGGAGGCAACGTTCTTTGGATCATCGTCCTACGCCCGCTAAAGGCTTCGTGGCTCATGAAAATTGCATTGGCTCAGATTAATCCGACCGTCGGGGATTTCCACGGAAACTCTCGTAAGATCCTCTCGCTTTATGAGAAGGCCGCCCACAAAGGGGCCGATTTGGTTGTTTTCCCGGAGCTTGCGGTCTGCGGCTATCCCCCCCGTGACCTCTTGCTCAATCGAGGGTTTGTGCGTGAAAACCGGTCTGCGTTGGATTGGCTGGCGGCAAAGGTCGGGGAAACCGGTTTGGTTGTCGGTTACGTCGGCCCGAATGAAGCCGGGATCGGTCGGGATTGCACGAATAGGGTGGCGTTATTGCAGCATGGGCAAATCCAAGTTCACCGCGCAAAAACGCTTTTACCGACTTACGATGTCTTTGAAGAGGATCGGTATTTCGAGCCGGCCATGGACAATCAGCCGGTGCCATTCGCTGACCGCGTGCTGGGCCTGACGATCTGCGAGGACATTTGGAATGACGAAGATTTCTGGGAGAGCAAGCGTTACGCCAAGGACCCGCCAATCGAGCTGGCGCGGGCCGGAGCGAATGTGATCATCAATGTCTCCGCTTCTCCGTGGCATTTGGGTAAAGATGGTGTGCGTCGCGAGATGTTGACCAATGTGGCGAAGAAGACAGGGTGCCCGGTCGTGTACTGCAATCTCGTCGGTGGCAACGACGAGCTGCTCTTTGATGGCAACAGCGCGGTGATCGACGGGAGTGGTCGCCTTATCGGCACCGGGTGCGCTTTTCAGGACGATTTCTTCATCACCGACCTGGATCAACCCAGCCCTGTTGCCATCCGGAGCGTAAGCCAAGAGGAATCGCTTTACGAAGGATTGGTCGTAGGCTTGCGCGATTACCTGGTCAAATGCGGATTCGAGTCGGCGGTCGTCGGGCTAAGCGGCGGGATTGATTCCTCGGTGACGGCTGTCCTGGCGGTTCGGGCTTTGGGAGCGAATAATGTCCGGGGAGTGGCATTGCCATCACAATATTCCTCGGAAGGGAGCTTAAAGGATGCCGAACGGCTCGCGTCCAATCTCGGAATCCGCTACGATGTTGTCTCGATCGCATCCCCGTTTGATTCGGTTTTAAAGGAGTTGGAGCCGTTATTTCGCGGCTACCCGGTCGATGCGACAGAAGAGAATATCCAAGCACGCTTACGGGGGGTTATCCTGATGGCATGCTCCAACAAGTTTCGATCACTGCTATTGACCACCGGCAACAAGAGTGAACTGGCAGTGGGCTATTGCACGCTTTACGGTGATATGTCCGGCGGGCTGGCGGTCATCAGTGACGTCCCAAAGACACGGGTCTATCGGCTGGCCGAATGGCTTAACCGGGAAGGGGAAGTGATCCCGAAATCATGCTTGACCAAGCCTCCGTCGGCGGAGCTCAAGCCTGACCAGAAGGATCAAGACACACTGCCGCCCTATGATATCTTAGACCAAATCCTTGAGGCCTATGTGGTCCAGGAAAAGTCGGCTGAAGAGATTATTGCCGAAGGATTCGATAGGAGCACGGTCCACCGGATTTTGCGCTTGGTCGATGCCAATGAGTACAAGCGGCGCCAAGCTCCGCCGGGATTGAAAGTAACGAGCAAGGCCTTCGGTGTAGGCCGCCGATTTCCAGTGGCTCAGCGATATCAGCCAATGCAGCGTCAATCGGACCAATAGCTCGGTTTTGACAATCTCTTGATGTCAGATTTGGAGTCGTTTGCGTCCGGAGGGACACTACGCTTTTTTCCCACCGAGATCGGCTATGACGACTCATTCAAGGCGAGAAGGCTCAAATGTCTCGAAAAAACGAATTACCCGCTTATGATAGTGAAAGTGAATTTCTTTTCCTATTTTAAAGACGTGACCGGGGCCTCCGAGGTGGAGGTCGAGCTCCCGAAAGGGAGTACCATCGCCGAGCTCCAACACACTGTGTTTGAGCGGTACCCGAAATTGGAGGGCATGAAGCGATCGACCCTGATCGCGGTGGGCGTCGAGTATCAAAAGCGAGACTATGTCCTGGAAGAGGGAGACCGGGTTTCTTTCTTTCCCCCGGTGCAAGGGGGATGATCCGCGATAATTCCCAGTTTTAACCGATCGCTAGGTCGACGAGGTGACTGCTTAGAAGTAATGAAACGGGAACTGGAAATCACAACGGAAGTCATTGATGAATCGAGTCTTGTGAAACAACGAAAGCAAGTCTCCGAGTGTGGTGCTGTGGTCCATTTCAGCGGGTTGGTCCGGGAAAGCGAGGGGACGGATTCGATCGAGGCATTGGAATACGAGGTTTTTCAAGAGATGGCCGAATACCAGTTCAAGGTGCTCTTTGACCAAATTGAAGCGAAATGGCCGATCGAGAGCGTCCGAGTGGTCCATCGGGTCGGGTACGTCCCCGTGGGCGAGCCATCCCTTTGGGTTGAAGTAATCGCTTCGCACCGTGGCGAAGCATTCCAGGCGTGCCAGTACCTTATCGACGAAATGAAACAGGTGGTACCGATTTGGAAACGCCCGGTGCCAGTCCAAGAAAACCGGGCATCGGGGAAATCGCGTTAACCTCCGGCGACAATCTGGACAATCTCCAATCGGTCTCCTTGATTGACGTTCCGATCGCGAAATTCCGAGGGCGCAATCGCCTGTCCGTTTTGTTCGACCACGACACTCCGGGCCGGGAAGTTCTGGCTAATCAGAAATTCGTCAATAGTACACGGCACGTTAACCGAGATTTCGTTTCCGTTGGCAATGACGATTCCCGTATCCATAATCGCTTCAGGACGAAGGTGGCGATTCGCGTCGGCCACTCCAGCTTTCCGCTTATCGAATTTCCCGCCTCGACATTAAGATAACCTAGCGCTTGCCGTTTGCTTCTTCAAGCTCTGCCAGCCGGAGCGTGGGCCCTGATCGCAATCCCAGGGCTATCCCTTCTGAATGCAGAAACCATTGGCGTCACTTTACAGTGCGACGGTTGAAGCAGATTTGGCAATCCGCGCCACGGCAGACCAAGCGGTCTGCGCTACATGGGGCAATCGGTCGCTGCCAGCTCATCCAGATGAAAAAGCCGTGATTCCAATCCCGACTTCCCAACCCTTACGCTTGGCATCGGCAATGCCGCGCTTTAGAATACCAAATCTGTAACGAGAGGGGTATAATGTCCCAAAGGAAGGGAAGCACGATGGAAAGATAGGTAAAAAACAAGCTGCCTGGTGTCCGCAGAAGCGACAGTGACGTTGGAAGAGAAACGTAGGACAATGAACCGGGCGATACGAGATTGAACGAGATGGCGCATATGAACGAGATCCAAGTAACGAAACGTGACTCGGTAACCTTTGATGTGACGGTTAAGGGGATGGGAGGCACGACCGAGCATAAGGTGACGATGAGTCCGGAATATTATCAAGAGCTTTCCGGGGGGAAAGTGCCGCCTGAAATCCTCGTCAAGAAGTCATTTGAGTTCCTATTGGAACGGGAGAGCAATGCCGCAATCTTGGGGGAATTCGAGCTGTCCGTGATCAACCAATATTTCCCGGATTTTGAAAAGCTGATACCCTACCGGCTTGCGTGACGTCGCCTGAATGTGGGTGCCCTCCCGAAATGGAGGCGTCACAGGGTCGGCAAGCCACACAAAAAAAAAGACAAGTGGGACCTCGGGGACGAGGTCCCTATCAGGGAGGGCAGAAGAAAGTGCGGGGACGACGTCCCTATGAGTCGGTCACTTTGTTCAGGCGAAGGTGGTCGATATTGGGACCGCTTTGACCGATAGCCTCAAGGCGGATGGTGTTGGACCCGGATGGCAGTGAGACTTCAACCGATTTCACCTTCCAAGTTTCCCACGAGCCGGTTGAAGGGAGAACAAAGGACTCTCGGAGCACGTTCCCGTTCACGCGCAATCGCAAGGGCCGTGGGTTGTCGGCAATGGCATACCGAAACTGAAGTTGATACTGACCTCCCGGCACATCGTCGATTGCCCATTCAAGGACGTCTTGATCGGCGCTCTGGAAATCGACGTAGCCCTCACCGGTATAGCCTGGATTGTTACTGGCGCGATTGGCCACCTGGATTGTTGTGGCGTTTTCGGCCTCGGCCTGTCCCTGTTCAAGTGCGTGGAACTGCAATGGCGGCTCGGGGGCAAACTGCGGCGTGGCCGAGGATCCATCGGTCAGTCGACTCAGGGTATAATAGACCTGACCGTTGAGGATTTCGGTGCCATCTTGAGCCGACAACTTCCCAAGGTTTAGCTCATACACATAGCCCGCCTTGAGGGTGTCCAAGCTCAAGGAAACCGTCTCGTGATCGGAAGATAGCTCGATGTCGGTGACAGCGACCGATTGTTCATCATGGCGGGCCGACCCATAGCTACGGTGATATTCGTAGTAATAGTGGCTTACATTGTAGTGTGAGATGTCCTTGGCAATTTGCGGATCCAACGGCTTGGTGAATGTCAGGTCGAAGCCGTCTTCGGTAAGATGGATTTCAAGGAGATCCATTGGCACCTTGCCGGTCCAGCTCAGGCGTTGGATTCCACGATCCCCCGCCCAGCCGCTATTCCGGGCTGTATGGGCAATCCAAAGATCCCCATTCGGACCGAATGTCAGTCGATTGTTGCCGCGTTTGAGCTTGCCTCCTTCGTACAGCGAAGTGGCGGCACCCTGGACTTTTCCGGCTACTTCATCCTGCATGAGGCGGATGATGCGCGGATGATTCATCTCGCCGATCAGAAGCTGGCCTGCGAAAGGCCCCAAATCGGCGCTTTCGTCGGCCGGGATGGGCTGAGTCGGTGAGTTCGCAAACTTCCCGTGAGGGAATAGAAAAGCGGGCTTTGTGCGCATGGCGTCGAGCTCCTTCACAGGTCGTTTCAACGGATTGCCCTTGAAGCCTTCTTTCCAAACGAGACTGGAGACATGGCCGTAAAAGCGGCCTCTTTCTACGTGGAACAACTTGCTGGTGCCGACCCAATCTCCTTGGTTGTCGCTGACAAAAAGCCGTCCTTCGGAATCGAATCCGATTCCGTTCGGCGAGCGGAAGCCCATGGCCCATGGGGTCATCCGGCCATCCGGAGAGATTTTGAGCACCCAGCCCCGGTAAGGGACGCAGGAATACATGCGACCCGGTCGGCCCCGTTCCCGAAATTCGCCCCGGATTTCATCATAGATGCCGGCTCCGTTGGAGGCGGTGTTGAGCGAGATGTAGTAATTCCCTTGGGGGCCGATAGCGGGACCGTACCCGAATTCATGGTAGTTGCCGGACATCCCGAAGTCATCGCAGATGGTCACATAGCGGTCGGCCCATCCGTCGCCATCGGTGTCTTCGACACGCGTCAGCTCAGGCCGCTGCATCACGAGGAGCGCCTGATTGCTCAGTGCGACCAGCCCGAGCGGCTCGTGCAGGCCTTCTGCGAATTGCCGCCATTGTTGCGAATCCGGCTCATAGAAGTAGATGTCTCCCCGATGAAAGCAAGCTGCCAGACGTCCATCCGGCAGGAACGTGAGGCCCCCCGTTTCCCCATCAACCTTTTTGGGGATAGGTATCTCCTCAATCTCATAATAATTGCTCGAATCGGCAGCCTGGGCCGTGACCGTCACGCCGATAAGCGTAACCAAGGCGCAAACTGCTCCGATAAAACGGTTGCCGAAACGCGTGTGACTCATTGATGCCTCTCCAAAACGTTCTTGTTGATCGATCATGGTTTAAGCTCGAGCGAAATGGCGAATTCTTCAGCTTCTTGCGGTGAAAGCCGCAGTCGATTGTCCTCCCAATGACCTTTTGTGGCCGTTATCGACACGCCGTCCGCCTTGTCGGGGCCAACAAACCAAATCGGCTCATCGGCAGCGGCAATCTCAAAGTGGCGGACCAGTCCGGGGCCGGTCGGCCGAACCTGGATCAATTCCCGCACTTCGACCCCATCGATTTTGTAGTGAAATTCCGGAAAACTATCGACAAGCCGATATCCAAGAAACTCGACCTTGGGAACGTGAGAGGGATTGCCTGGACGCAGGGGAAAGTCGGAGCCGGCGTTGTAATAGACCTCGCCAAGGATTTCGGCAGGCCCGTCTTTCTTATGGTAACTGAGGTCGACGAATTTGCCTTGCCAAGCGTAACGAAGACGACATGCCCCGGCATCCCAGCAATAGTTCTCATTGCCCGGCAATGACACGGCGATCGCTGCCGGTCCGCAGTTCGGCATGAATTCCCGAAGGACCCGCGCCCGGTGGCTTGGCGCGTGGACATTTGGTTTATCCGATTCGCCTTCGCTTCCGGTTTTCGACGGGACATGCGGGTCCGAGCTTAATGGCGGGAGCGAGCTGGTTGTGCTGACGTACATCGCGCCATACATCACAAAACCGTGCGCTGGAAAGGTGCAGACATACGGATAGACCCCTTCGCTCGACGGGGCAGTGAACGTGAGGGTGTATTCCTCGTCCGGATTCAAGACCGGTGTGGCGTGAAGCACTGCGTCCATATCCGGGACATAGTCTTTTTGGGGACCTTCCGAGCCAAGCCGCATCGCCGCATTGACGACCTTCAATCGTGCTCCCGGGCGCGTGATGACCAGGTTGTGCATCATCTGATCCGTATTCTTCAACGTCAGTTTTACCGTCGACTCGGGCTCGACCTTGAAGCGGACCCGACTGTAGCTAAGCCCCGGAATCGCTTCGATCGCGATTTCTTTGGTCGGCCGGGCGTAACCCGGGCTCGCCGGCCCCAACAAGAGCAAGCTTGGCAAGAGCGTCAAAAGCGCTCGCTTTGCGCGTGATCCCCTTATCCCAGGGCCGGTCACGGCGAAGCGCGCGCCGTTTTGCTTGGCTCCCATCTGTTTGCGTTGTTCCATCTTCCGGTTTGGCATCCACATAGTGCTCTGTGTCCCGTCGTCTCTCGTTAGCGTAATGGAATAGCACATCCGCTGCGAGAACGAAAGGGCTTGGCATTTCGGTCTCGCCGGGAGGGTGCATTAGCCCGGCGCTTCAAACAAAGCTTGCCGAAGCCCCCTTGGTTCCTTCAGTCTGATTCAATGAAGCGTCTGAGCAAAGCATTAGCCCACGGCTGGTCCGGCGTAGCGGGCATCAAGGATTTCATGAGTCCGGCCAAGCGTCGATTCTCACTCCTCAAAAGCCATGCGACAAGGCCCCTTATCAGGCCGACTTGCCCTTACCGATCCGTGTTCTGCGGTCTGTCAATGACGTTGCTTCTTCTTTTGGGCTCGACCCGCGGGTGGTCGGGAGAGGCTTCAGGCGACGTGCTGATTGTCCAGGACGAAATGCCTCAAGTGAGAGTCCTTACAGAGCTACTTAAGGGGAAAGGGGAGCTCAATGTCGAGGTGGTCGATCAGGCCCACCTCCCGGATTCGTTAAAAGGGTATCAGGCTGTTATCGGCTTTATCCACGGCGAGTTGAAGGAGAAGACCGAGCTGGCGATTATCGATTACACCAAAGCCGGAGGACGTTATGTCTGCCTCCATCACTCGATCAGTAGTGGCAAGGCCGAAAACCGTTACTACTTCGATTTTTTGGGCATTGAGTTGGACAACCCGGATCAATCAAGTCAGCCGGTTAAGCCCGGTGGCGGATATGGCTGGTACCACGCCGGCGAGGAAGGCGTTAAGATTGCCATCGTTAACTTGAACCCGAATCACTACATTAACAGCCATCAAATTGAGTGGCCGGAAAGGGTCGATTACATGCCATCCGACTTCCCGAGTGTCTCCAAAGCGTACCCGGCGGTGGTGCTTCGAGAAACCGAAGCCTACATGAACCATAAGTTCACTGACGGACGAGAGAAGCGGGTTTTATGCGGCCTCAAATTTCATGATGATCGAAACGACCAGTTGTTCATGCAGGATCGGGCTGTATGGACGAAGCCACAAGGTGACGGCGAGATTGTCTATATCCTGCCGGGAGAGCGTCCGTCTGATTACCGGAACGATGTGATCGGCCAGATGGTGCTCAACGCGGTGAAATGGAAGGGGATCAAAGACTGAACGGAGTGGAGAGGTGTCAACTTCATGGCAGTGGTGCGAGCCCCACCCCAACCAAGGAGATGGGCGCGGTCTTCCACAAGCATTATCGAGGTGAGGGGTTCCTGCGTGTGGGACCGACCGTTTTTTCGTGACTGCACCCTGGCCGTTCGTTAAGAACCGGCCTGGATCATCTGAAGCGATCGTTGTTTCCACGCTTGAATGAGCCCTTTGAACGAACCGTCGTAAATCTTACGCAACGCCTTTTCTTGCGGAGCACCGTTCTTCAAGGCTTTGACAAACCGAACGAAGCGTCCCGAATCGGAGCGCAACAAAAAACGGACAAGGCTCTGCGCGACCCCATACTCATGCGAAGTCAAATCCTCCTTGGTAAACAGGTCTCGAATTGGCTCATGGCGCGCGAGGGCTCGCTTCGTTGCGGCCACATAATCTCGACCGGCTTTTGAATTTGTGACGATGTCGGCGGCCATGAAATCGGCCAACCCCTCGTTGAGCCATTTCGGGAGTGGTCGCGGCGTCAAAAAACCTGCCAGAAAGGCATGCGTCCCCTCATGCACAAGCAGGGAGTAAAAGCGCGTTATCGCCTCGGGACGGCTCATTCCGGGTTTGTGAGGACGGTTCAAGACAATGTAAGAAAATCCTTGATGCCTTGCATGATACCCATCGGCGTCGACCACTTTTCGTTGATGCTTTGAAACCCCGTCGACCTCAACGGTGAATTGTCGAAAGTGCCTGCTCTGCCGAAAGATAAAGACCGAAAGCTTACCGGGCCAGGGAGGAGAAGCCTCGGTCTTGATAGCAGCGGACTGAAACCGCCGACGCAATGCCGCATACATTCCTTCGCACGTTCGTCGCAGGGAGGCGTCATATTTCGGGCTCCAAGTGCTGTAGATGCGGAAATGGGGTGTTTCCACCGGATGAAGTCTGGGCGTAATCCGTTGCCGCACTTGGCGAGCCCAACGAGTGGTGATCTTACGCTGTCGCTGGCGGAGCTGAGTGGCGCTCACAAGGTGCGTCTCTGTGTCCGTTGAGGGCCGGCGTTGTGTTTTGTCCGTCTCCGAGGACGTCGGTGGCTTCCCGAAGGCGTCGTTCACCGGAGCGAGGAGAAAGCCGACCGATAAGAAAGCCGGCATCCATCCGGGCGTATGGCCTTTGGGATGGACCCGACGTCGCCTGCGAGGTTCCCTCGAAATCGGCGATTCAGCACGCCGGCGGATCAAGGAGTCGATTTCGGCTATTGTTAGCACCACCAATTGTCTCATATCGCAAAAATTCAGCCTTGCCAATCGGAGTATCCCTCAATTACCAAATGGTCTCAAATCGTTTGCGAGGGTGCACGAATATGACGCTGGTATTACTTGATTGGATCGTCATTGGACTCTATTTCCTGCTTTTGTTGGGACTCCTGGCATGGGTGATCCGGAAGCGACAGAAGGACACGACCGACTATTTCCTTGCCGGGCGAAATGTCGGCTGGTTCGTGATCGGGGCGTCCATTTTCGCCTCGAATGTCGGCTCCGAGCACCTGGTCGGGCTTGCCGGTGCAGGCTATGACAGCGGGGTTGTGATGGGACACTACGAGCTGCATTCCTATATCGTGCTGATCCTGGGGTGGGTCTTTGTCCCGTTTTATGCGAGAAGCCGCGTGTTTACGATGCCGCAATTCTTGGAGCGACGCTTCAACCCGGGGGCTCGCAGCTTCCTCTCCGTGATCTCGCTTGTGGGCTATGTCCTGACCAAGGTTTCCGTAACGCTGTTTGCCGCCGGCATCGTGATCGAGACCTTGACCGGGTTCAGCTTTTGGACCGGGGCGCTATTGGTTGTCATTCTGACCGGACTCTATACGATCCTCGGGGGATTGCGTGCAGTCGTTTACACGGAAGCGCTGCAGACGGTCGTTTTGATCCTCGGCTCGGTTGCGGTCACAATCGCCGGGTTGATTGAAATCGGGGGCTGGACCAACCTGCGTGAGATTGTCGGAAGCGCTCACTTCAACATGTGGAAGCCGGCCGACCATCCGGATTATCCATGGACAGGAATGCTCTTTGGCGCCCCGATTGTCGGGCTTTGGTATTGGTGCACCGACCAATACATCGTCCAGAGAACGCTTGCCGCTCGAAATGAAACGCAAGCGCGCCGGGGAACAATCTTCGCCGGCTATATCAAGATCCTTCCGTTGTTCATCTTTATCGTTCCCGGGATGATTGCCTTCGCATTGAGTCAAAAGGGCGAGCTTTCCGTTGAGAGCGCCAACCATGCGTTTCCAACCATCGTTCAGGCGTTATTGCCTCCCGGCGTCCGCGGCCTGGTCGTCGGGGGATTGCTCGCCGCGTTAATGAGCTCCCTGGCATCGGTGTTCAACTCCTGCTCGACGCTGTTTACGGTCGATATCTACGAAAAACTGCGCCCGGGCTGCTCTGAGGCCCATTTGGTTCGTGTCGGTCGTATTGCCACCGGCATCGTCGTCGTTTTGGGATTGATTTGGATCCCTTTCATCAGCGGTATTTCCAATCAGCTCTACACCTATTTGCAGAGTGTCCAATCTTACATTGCCCCTCCGATCGCGGCGGTCTTCTTGCTGGGCGTCTTCTCGAAGCGAATCAATGGCGTCGGAGCACTCACGGCGTTAATATCCGGATTTGTCATCGGTATACTGCGGCTCATTGCCGAGCTGAACAAGGACCATCTCAATGGGGCATTGGAGACGTTTGCCGAAATCAACTTCCTCCACTTCGCGGTTTATCTTTTCCTGGTCAGCATTGCGATCCTCGTCGTCGTAAGCCTCCTTACCGGAAGGCCACCGGAAGAAAAGTTGAACGGGCTGACTTACGCGACAACGGCCGCCGCGGATAAGGCGACTTCCAGGTCGAGCTGGAATTACGTCGATGTGATTCACACAATCATCATCTTGGTCTTGCTGGTACTGATCTTCTCGTATTTCCGAGGCTGACCCCGCCTGAATCGACCTGGCAGCTTCGGCGACAAGCTCGTAATTGCCTGAGCGTGGCCAGGGTGGGAACGAGACAAAATGCCACACGACATCCGCATCCTTGAACGACGACAAAAACTGAGACGGCCGTCCCGGTTTTTGTCGTCAGCCGAAAGTGGTCGATTTCGCCGAGTGATTGGGCGGTGCTTTTGGTCACAGGCTGTCCGATCGGTGTCAAATCACCCCTCAGTGATTCCGGCTTTGTTGCCGTGCCCGGTCGACCAAGGCACGCAGGCGCCGGAAATGGGAGCCTTCCCAATAAATTTTGCCGCATCGGTCGCATTGGACAAACTTCTCGTAATGACGGGCTGTCAGCGGCTCCAACTGGTCGAGGATTTGATCCTTTGAAATCGGGTGCAACGATCCGTTACAGAGCGGACACCGAATGAAGGGCTGTATGCGATCGACGAGCTGAAACCGGCGCAACACTTCGACGAGCTGTTCGGTGGGCTGATCCGACCTCAAGAGGTAACCCTTTTGAACCTGTTTGTTCATCAAGAGCCCTCGATCACGGGTAAGCAGTACCCGATCTTCACGCCGCATTTGACGAAGGAGCTCCGGGTCGTCCGCGTTTCGATGGTAAGCGACGTCAAAGCCACAAAATCGCATGTAACGCACCAACTTGCCGAGATGGACATCCGCCAGGAAGCGCAAGTTTCGGAGCGGTCTTTGTTGAAGCCTTGAAACCCCCGAAATCTCGAGCGTCTCAAAGACCGGATAGACGGTTATGAGGTCGCCGTGCCGGACTTGGCGGCTGAAGCTTACGGAGCAACTGTTGACCTGGATGAGGTCGACTTCGGTATGGGGGACGCCGAACGACTCGATGAGGTCTTTGACAGTCGTCTGGAAATCCAACGTTTTGGTGATCCATTGTTTCCGACGGGATCTTGGAAGGAAGGAATTGAGCTCCTCAAAGAATCGAATCTCAACGGTGATCGGCTTTGTTTCCGACATGCTCGTGACGCTGGATGGACGATTACCTTCTGATCCGGTTATCCGGATGTTGCTACGTCCGCCTCAAAATAATTTTAACATGGCGTCATCGCCATGCCATGTGGTAATGAACATGGTATACCGACTTTCAAGAGTGGACCCCGGGCAAGCTCGGACCAGCGAAGAAAAGTAAGCATGATTATGGTTAAGAATCGATTTGGGGCGGGATGGATGGTCGTTGTGTTGTCCTTCACGGCGGTGATTGTGACGCAGGGGCGTGATGCTCCCGTAAATCAACAGGTTGTGCCGAGCTCGCTCAATGCGCCGTTCCATGGGAGCACGGCGAAGCAGATACGGCTGCCGGCTGAGGAGGCCGCTCAAACCTACAGAGTCGAGGTTTGGCTGAGGGATCCGGTTGTTGAGCGAACAGGGGCATCGGAGCCTTCTCCGCAGGCTGCAAACAGGAGTAAGCAAGAGGGCTCGACAGAGGCGGCGACAGGGCTCGATGTCCAAGTCGTCGTTGACGGCAAGCCCGCAAACGAGAAGCGCTTGCACACCGGTGATCCCGATTTCTTTTCATTAATCCGGGTTGAGCCCGACCAAAAAGCGGTTTTGAGAATCGGCCGATCGGGGAGACGTACGCTTGCTTATGAGGGAGCTGTGAGGTCGGCTCGGTCACAACGGAAAAGCGCGGCCTTACAATCAAACGAGTCGGGAGCTGCCGACGAGGCAACCTTGGCCAAGCTCCGCGCCTTGCTTGAAGCCGAGCCCAATAATAACACCGATCAAGCCACCGTCATACGTCCGGGTCAAACCGTCTTTGCGTCCGCTGACGATCGTCCTTTCATTGCGGCACTCGGTCAGGAGCAAGAGAAAGGCATGGATTCGGGAGTTGATTGGTATCGATTCGATTTCAAAGGGACTGAGCCGAAGCTCGGTTTCTTCTGGATTGATTTTCTCGACCGTGAGGTCCCGGTCGATGTCGCCTTATTTCAAAAGAAGGCGGGCAAGCTTGTTGAATACGGCAAGGAATTTGAGCGATTCGAGCCGGAGCGATCGACGAAATACGTCGGGATGTACAAGTTTGTGGCGCGGCGGTTGGATCCGGGAGAGTATTTCCTTCGGGTAAAAGCAAACCATCCGATCTACCAGCTCAGGAGCGAGCTTTATCCGTTGCCGCCTTATGATCCCGCCACCGAAGGGGGGCTGCGCGCGGCTGCGCAGCAGGCCATTCGCACAGCGCAGGATTACATCCTTTTGAAAGGGGAAAGCTGGCACGCGAACACGCCGCGTGTCGGGGCGGTTGCCGATCGCGTGCGGAGTATCCATGCCGAGACAGCCCAATGCCTCGCTTGTCATCCGACTCACTTCAGCACGCGCGGAGCTGTTATCAGCATGTCGAACGGCTTTCCTGCGCGACGGCGCCCGGCCCTTCGGTTTTTGACAGAGCGTCTCTACAATAATCCACGTCCGTTTTATGGTCATCCGGAAGCGCATTGGGCCCGTATGATCAGTGCCGGCGGCAATGTGGTCTCCCGGCTTTCGATCATGCTCGACATCTTTGAGGAAACGATCAGTGGACGCCCACGGCCAAGCGTGCATCGCGATGTGGCGGAGTACCTAAAGCTTTATTACAAAGATCGGGATGAGCTTCCAAAAGACGAGTCCAACGGAAACCGTCCATTGGTCTCGGCGTTCGAAGTCGCCACACATAGCTGGATGGTTTTTGACGACCTTTACGAGCAAACAAATGACGAATCGTACGCTCGTTGGCGGGAGCGTGTGCGGAAGCTGATCGAATCGCCCGGTAAAGGCAAGGTGAAGGACATGCTTGACCTCTGCTACCAGACCATTGCCTTCTGCCGAATCGACCGAAACGGGTATTCGGAGCGTATCCAAGAGAATGTCGATCGAATCTTGAGCTATCAGCGTGAGGATGGCCAATGGCCGATGAAATTCGGGGAGGAACAGCCATCGGCGGAATTTCAGACCGGTCATTGCCTCTACACCTTGGCGTTGGCCGGCGTCTCTGTCGATAAGCCCGGGATCCAAAAAGGGATCCGTTTTCTGCTCAAGCAACAGAAGCCATTTGGGGCGTGGTATGACGACGACGATCCCGATGACCCGCACCCGTATGAGAATTTTCAAACTCCGTTCCGGGAGACCCAATTTGCCTTGATGGCGTTATCGGAATTCTTTCCGGAAGTGACCGACGAGTCCGGTAAGGGAAGTGAAGAGGGAACCGAAGAGGTCGATGACGAAACGAAAGACTCGAAGCCCGGCGCCAAGGCGGAGCTTGGTTGGCAGGCCGGTTATTCGAGCCCGCCCAAGTCATTGAATGAGGAGTCCGTCCCAGGATTGCTCGCGGAGCTGGATGGGATTTGGGTGTCGCCGACCAAAACAGTCCGACGGGAGCTGATTGAGACATTGAACCATCCCAATCCGTTGGCACGTCAGGCCGCGGCGGCATGCCTTGGACGGGTCGGCAAGGAGCCTGCGGTCGAGCCGCTGATAAAAGCCTTGGGCGATCACAATAAAGGGGTGCGACGCGCGGCCGCCTGGGCTTTAAGGCAGCTTGGGAATCGTGGTCTCGGCTATGAGGCTGTCACGCAGGCCGTTTCAAGCTCCGATTCCCGAATCCGGCGAGGAGCCATGCAGGTGTTTGCCCAACATGGCCGTTACTGGGTGTCACAATCGCAGATCACGCAACGACTCATCGAGGAGCGAATGAATGATCCGGATCCGGTCATCCGGATGCTCGCTTGCCGAGTGCTATGGCAGTGGTGGTATTGGAGCTCTGACCCGTCGATCAAGGCGGCAATCGAAGACGCGTACTTGGACCGGATGGCGCTGGAAAGCCATCCATGGGCTCGAAAGAATCTTATCGATGGATTTTATAATCTTTGTGATGAAAATATCCGATATCTTCACAACAATTGGATTCCGCGACTCGGAAACAAGCAAGACCGCAAGCAGGCGATCGAGGGGCAGCACGCGACCAAGGCCAGACAGGCGAAAAAGATCGCTCACGTCCTTCAGACCGGTAACAACGATCAGGTAAAAACCTTGCTTCGTGCCGTCAGCGATTTTCATCTTCGCAGTGGCACCTACTCCGGAGGCGGACGGTATCGCCGTATCGGCAATGATGTCCGAACGATCCAGTTTTACAAAGATTCCGCTTCCGAGCTCAAGAATGCCCTTAAGCCGCTGATCGAGTCCGATGATTCATCGATTCGCGGGCGGGCATTGCTCACGGCCTACACACTCCGCGGGACCGGGAACGAAGAGGCCTTTGGTATTCCATTCCTCGAGGGATTAATGGATTCAGACGATTACACGCGGGGCGTGGCGGAAGAGTTCTACAAGAAATTTCTGCCGCCGGTCAATTCGGAGACGGAACCGGCCGTCCTGGACACCATCTCGAAGCTGCAAGAGAGCCAATATCCAAAAGCGCGCAAGGTCTCTTTAAGCTTGGCGAGCGAGCTCGATTTCTCGTCGCAAGGGCGCAAAGAGCTGGCGCGTGTCACCGAGGAATATTTTACTCCGGGACGGACGGAGATTTTGCCGCAGGCGCTGGAGGCGGTCATCGGGCTGCCCAGCCTTTGGGAAAAGCGCTCCGTTGTCGTCGCTGTCGTTCAGGCGCTCAATAGAGACGACAGAAAGCTTCAGAAGGCCGCTGTTAAGCTGGCACTGAAGGCCGATCCAATGGCCGGGATGACGGCGGTCCGCTCGAGCCTGGACGATCTGTTCCAATCAACGGACCCGGAGACTCAGCGCGCGCTCCTTGAGCTGGCTCAGACCGATGAATCGATTCGGGACCACGTCCGGGTCGCGGAGCTGACAAGCTCGGCGCTTGAAAGTGACAACTCCACTGTGAGGCAGCTCGCACTCGATCTTGTGCGTAATAGCGAAACGCTTCAGAACAACGCGGGAGTTCGGGTTTCGCTCAGCGAGCTCTTGGACGACCCGAATGCACGAACCCGTCAGATTGCGAAGTCGATCTATAGCGGCAAGGAGATCCCGGTCGATCAGTTGAATCCACGCAAGTTGCTCGATTATGACTACTTCAAGGAGAAGGTCCAGCCGATCTTTTTTAAGAAGGGACCTGACGGGAAGGCATGCTACAAATGCCATCATAATCACGGGATCCTTAAATTGACCGGACCGAAAGATGGCGAGCTTACAAGCAAGATTGCCCGATCGAATTACCGGTCCGCCTTACGGGTTGTCGACCTTGCAAAGCCGCAAGACAGCTTGTTGCTTCGGAAGCCGTTGGCAACGTCGGATTCGGAAGGCACGGTCGGGACCGGTAAGCTTTCGCACGGAGGTGAATTGCGCTGGCCTGATAGGCAGTCAAGTGACGCGTATCAGGTGATCCGTGCCTGGATCAATGGCGCCCGGCTGGAGGGGAAGAAAGCAAACAAGGAAAAGGAAAACGGGGATGTTTATTAAGAAGAAAGGTGTTCACCGCGGATGAACGCAGATTACCGGCGTATGACAGCGTTTCCGGAGGCCACTTCCTTCGACCTTCCGTGCTGTGATGCTAAGGGATATCACGCAATCTTGTCGGCAAGGACCTGATATGAGGCTATATTCTGCAGGGTATGTCGGGAGAACTTTGGGGCCTACTACTTCGCGCTGTCACGGCGGGCATTCTGGCGAGTCTGGCATGCGGCCTCGGGGCATTGCCGCTGGCGATACGCCAAATTGATCCAAAACGCCACACCGGCTTGGGCTACAGTTTTGCCGGAGGGCTTATGCTGGCGGCCAGTGTCTACAATCTGATCGCACCGGGCCTTCAGATCGACACAGGTCAGCAACCGGTCGCGGCACACGAGATGGGCTGGCAGAATGTGCTCCCTGTAGTGATTGGTCTTTTGCTTGGCTCCGCCTTTCTTGCCTCCACCGACAGGTT
>JAHEOI010000055.1 GCA_018610125.1 Verrucomicrobiota bacterium | reverse complement strand
GGTATCATATGTGGACCCAAGCTTGGCTCAAAGGAAAGGGAAAGCAGGAAGGCCAATGGGTCGATCTCGATCCGACGCTGAGAGACCATGCATTCGATGCCACCCACATCGCGCTGCAGGGGAGTACCTTGGGCGGCGATATCATCCCAAACGATATGGTGGAGATGGCCTCTGTCTTTGGGCAATTGAAAATTAAGGTGATTGAATAAGACGGCTATGAACTGGACAAACCGAGAGCTTGGGGAGCGATTTCAGAAGTACTACACGGAATATCCGGAGATTGGCCTGAGAGTCGATTTGAGTCGGATGCACTTCGACGAGGCGTTTCTGCAATCAATGAGCGAGCCGATGGCCAAGGCCCTTAAAGCAATGGAGGAGCTCGAGGCCGGCGCGATTGCCAATCCGGATGAAAATCGAATGGTGGGCCATTATTGGCTCAGATCGCCCGAGCGGGCCCCAACCCAAGCGATTCGTCAAGAGATCGAAGGGACAATCGAAGCGGTTCGCGATTTTTCCGGTAAGGTGCACCGAGGTGAGATCGCTGGAGAAGCGGGACCATTTCGGCATTTGCTGCTGATCGGGATTGGCGGTTCCGCCCTTGGACCTCAGTTTGTCGCGCAAGCATTGGGTCGGCCGTCAACGGATCGGCTCCAGGCGCATTATCTCGATAATACCGATCCCGATGGAATGGATCGAGTCTTGGCGAGCTTAAAGGGAGAGCTCGGCCGGACCCTTTGCGTCGTGGTCTCAAAATCCGGAGGTACCAAGGAGACGCGTAACGGGATGATCGAGGTCGAGAAGGCTTACGAGGAAGCAGGTCTAAAATTCGCCAATCATGCGGTGGCCATCACGCAAGAGGGAAGTCAGCTAAACGCCTTTGCCAAAAAAGAGAGTTGGATAGAGTTATTCCCGATGTGGGATTGGGTCGGCGGACGGACCAGCGTGCTTTCGGCGGTGGGTCTCCTGCCGGCGGCGCTGCAAGGGATCGCGATTGACGAGCTGTTGGAAGGGGCGCGCCAATGTGATGCGATCACAAGGCAGCAGGCGATCTGGCAGAACCCAGCGGCGCAATTGGCCTTAATGTGGTACCGGGCCGGAAACGGCAAGGGGGAAAAGGCGATGGTGATGTTGCCGTACAAAGATCGCCTGGAATGGTTCAGTCGCTACCTGCAGCAGCTCGTGATGGAATCGTTGGGGAAGGAGCGCGATCTTGAAGGCCGTCAGGTGAATCAAGGACTGACGGTCTATGGCAATAAGGGATCGACCGATCAGCATGCCTTTATCCAACAACTGCGGGATGGATTGCCCGACTTCTTTGTGACCTTTATCAAAGTCTTAAAAGATCGGGATGGGCGTGAGGTTTGGGTGGAGCCCGATGTCACATCCGGCGATTACCTCCATGGGTTTTTGGAAGGAACCCGCGAGGCGTTGTTCGAAAAGGGTCGGGAGTCGATCACCCTGACGGTCGATAAGGTGACGCCATTCTCGGTCGGAATGCTAATCGCCCTTTATGAACGTGCGGTCGGATTGTATGCCTCGTTGATCGGAGTGAATGCCTATCACCAACCCGGGGTCGAGGCGGGGAAGAAGGCCGCCGGGAGCATTTTGGAGCTCCAGTCGAAGATCATCGATCTGTTGCGCTCAGAGAAGAGCCGACCATTAATGGTGGAGGAGATTGGAAAGAGACTGGAAGAACCGGATCGGTTGGAGGCGATCTTTAAAATCTGTGAGCATCTGGCGGCGAGCCCGGAACATGGAATCGAAAAGCAGGGCGGGGAACGTCCCTTCGAAATGAGCTACGCCGCCGTAAGGAGATAGGATATGTTTGTTTACCCGAAGCGATATGATGTGATTGTGCTTGGCTCTGGGCACGCCGGCATCGAGGCGGCGTTGGCCGCCGCCCGGATGGGATGCCGAACGCTGATGCTGACGTTGAACCTGGATACGATCGGGCAGATGTCATGCAATCCGGCGATCGGAGGGCTCGCCAAGGGACACCTCGCGAGGGAGATCGATGCCCTCGGGGGAGAGATGGGGAAGGCGACCGATATGTCCGGACTGCAGTATCGGCTGCTCAACACCAAAAAGGGTCCTTCCGTTTGGGCGCCGCGCGCCCAGTGCGATAAGAAGGCTTACCAGTTTCGAATGAAGTGGATTTGTGAACGGGAGCCGAACCTCGATATCCGCCAAGGACAAGCAGCTCGATTGCTCCATGAGGAGGGTGACGTCTATGGGGTGGAGACAACGCTCGAAGTGCAATTCCTTGGTCGTACGGTGGTGGTGACGACCGGGACATTCTTGCGGGGCTTAATGCACACCGGGTCCAATAAGCAGAGCGGGGGACGCTCGGGTGAAGGACCGGTCAAGCATATGAGCGGATCATTGGAAGAGGTGGGACTGGAGTTGGGTCGACTCAAAACAGGGACGCCTCCGCGATTGTTGAAGCGATCGATTGATTTTGATCGATTGGAAGAGCAGCCGGGTGAGGAGCCGACCCCGTACTTTAGTTATTGGAGCAATGATTTGTTCCACGTGGAACATTCCAGGATCAATCCCCAGGATGTCGGTCACTCCAATGGGAAGTATCCCCCGGGATCGATCCTCGACAAGCTCAATGGGCAAATGGCTTGTCATATCACCTTCACTACCCCCCGCACGGCCGCGATCATTCAGGAAAACCTCCATAAATCGCCGATGTATGGTGGGGGGATCGAAGGTGTCGGACCACGATATTGCCCATCGATCGAGGATAAGATCGTTCGATTCCCCGACAAGGAATGGCATCAAGTCTTCCTCGAGCCGGAAGGGATCGCGACGGATGAATATTACGTCAATGGATTCTCGACAACCCTCCCATTCGATGTCCAATATGAGCTGATCCAAACGATCCAAGGCTGCGAAGAAGCCGAGATCATCCGACCGGCTTATGCCGTCGAGTATGATTTTGTCCATCCAACCCAGCTTCATAGCTCCCTTGAGACCAAAGTCTGCCAAAACCTCTTTTTGGCAGGCCAGATTAATGGGACTTCCGGATACGAGGAGGCGGGAGCCCAAGGGATCATGGCCGGTATTAACGCGGCGCGTCGGGTCCTGGAAAAGGAGCCGGTTGTCTTGGAGCGCTACCAAGCTTACATCGGCGTGCTCATCGACGATTTGGTCACCAAGGGGACTTCCGAGCCTTATCGGATGTTTACCTCCCGGGCTGAATACCGGCTGTTACTCCGACAAGACAATGCGGATCAACGGCTCTCCCGACTCGGCTATGAGCTTGGACTCCTTCCGGAGCGAAACTACGCCCAATTCGTTGAAAAGGAGCGAGCCATTCATAGGGAGATCGATCGGCTCTCAAAGACCCAGGAGGGTTCGGTGAGTCTGGCCAAGATGCTTTCCCGCCCGGAGATGAGTTATCAGGATCTCCCTCAGCGAAGGGATGATCTTTCGAAGGAAGTGACGCAGCAGGTTGAGATCAGCCTGAAGTACGCCGGTTACATCGAGCGGCAAGAGGCCGAGGTCGCCAAGATCCGAAGCATGGAAGAAAAGCAGATTCCCGAGTGGATGGATTACCACGCGATTCCGAGTCTCCGTAATGAAGCTCGCCAAAAGCTTACCGAGATCCGCCCGCGAACCGTTGGACAAGCCTCCAGGATCTCCGGCGTCGCCCCCTCCGACATCAGCCTGCTACTGGTCTGGATGAAACGCGGCGCGCACAAGGAGGGCGAGAAGGGAGGATAAACGCCTTGAACAGAAGGACGCAAAGGGGCGCGAAGGTAAAGGAATTTGAAAGCGTCCCTTGGCGTTAGTGCCGTTGGGACCCTCAAGACAGAGACCCCTGACGCGCGCTAGATTCCTTGCCCAACAAAATTTGATGCATTTGAGTCAAGTTTTGGCCCTTGCCCATTCCATTGCTTTCGGCCTCACGGAATCTGTGGCGAGGCGTTAAAAAACATTCTCCCTTTCCCTTCCGCGAAGCGTAAAATTTGCTGAGTATGAATCAAGGATTAGAATGCCTTCGCACAGGCGAAGGCGCGGACCGCAGCGGAGTGCGGTCCCTACCGCAACAGCGGTGGTAGGGTCGGCAGTCCCCTGCTGACCTTCATCGGACTGATGCCTCGAATGGTCTGAGGCAACGCCTCGCTAGCTGACCAGAGCCCCTTAGTGGCGATCCCGTTCTCTGTTCCTCTGCCCGCCCGTCGAATTCACAGCGCCGACAAGTCGCCGCACTCCAAACGCTTCGCGACCGCTTTGCGATTTGCCCGAGGATTGAAAGGGTGAGGACTCGGGATTACACTCGGAAATATGGCAAAGTTTGAAAAGATTGTGTTCGCGGGCCACTCGGCCGCGTTTATCCATGCGGCTGATATGGTGATTGGGATCGATCCTTGGCTTGAGGGCAATCCGAGCTGCCCCTCTAACCTAAAGCAACCGGAGCGGCTTGACCTGATGATATTGACTCATGGCCATTCCGATCATGCCGCTGACGCGGTCCAATTAGCTCGGAAGCATGAATGCACGGTCGCGGCGACGTTTGAGCTGGCCGGGATCCTAGCGCGGGAAGGCGTGCCTCAGGAGCAGTTGGTCTTCATGAATAAGGGAGGCACGGTCACGATCAAAGGCATTGATGTGAACTTGACCAATGCCTTCCATTCC
>JAHEOI010000054.1 GCA_018610125.1 Verrucomicrobiota bacterium | reverse complement strand
ACCTGTTGGATTAGCTGGTCCAAATTCTCCTTCAGCTTGCGAATCCCTTCACCGGTTTGACTCGAAACGGGGATGATAGGGGCATTCCGGAATCCCAGACCGGTCATGAATTCCGTCACCTCCTCTTGAACGAGCTCTGTCCATTCCGGATCGACGAGATCAACCTTTGTCAACGCCACCAATACCTTCGGGGTGCCAAGGAGTCTGACAAGGGTCATGTGCTCTCGGGTTTGGGGCATGATGCCATCGTCGGCGGCTATAACCAGAAGAAGGAGATCGATCGTGGCCGCACCCGCCACCATGTTTCGGATAAAATCCTCGTGTCCCGGCACATCAACCAAGCCGGTGAGCTGTCCGGTCGACTCGATGCGGTATGAGGCAAAGCCGAGATCGATCGTCAGATGCCGCTCCTGCTCTTCCTTGAGGCGGTCGGTGTCGACGCCGGTCAAGTGCTTGACCAATTGAGTCTTACCGTGGTCGACATGCCCGGCTGTGCCGATTATCACCGGCAGGATCTTCGCTTCGTCGTTTTTTGAGGCTTCCATAGGCACTCTCGAGAAGGGATACACTAATCGTGAGCAAGGTAGGCTTTCAATTCCTCGACGATGGCCGCCTCTTCCCCGGGTTGGACGGTCCGCATATCGAGCAGCAGTCCTCCCTGTTGGATCCGCCCAAAGATTGAGGGCGTCGAGCATCGGAGCCTTCCGGCCAGTTCTTCAACTGTCAGGTCGGTTTGGTTGGATGCTTTCGGCTCGATGCGGATGGCTTGGGTGGGCAAGGCCTCTTCCGGGATGGATCCGCTCCCGACAAAGGCTTGGTCTTCCACAATCGAGACGTTCATTGTCTTCAAATCCGGGAGAGCCGACGTGATCGATTCAGCCATTTCTCGGAGCCGCTGAGTGGATCGGCCCATCATTTCATAAAGCGGAATGGCTTCTTGAAAGGTCCCATTGATGAAATGGGTCAGAGTGGCTTCCAGCGCGGCCAAGGTAAGCTTGTCGACGCGAAACATTCGGGTCAGTGGGTTTTGGCGCATGGCCGTGACCCGCGCATCGCTTCCGCAGATGATTCCGCATTGTGGCCCTCCAACCAGCTTGTCCCCGCTAAAGCAGACGACGTCGGCCCCTTCCGCAAGCATTTGCGAGACGACCGGCTCGTTTGAGAACCCGAGATCCTCGAGAGGGACGAGGGCGCCGCTTCCAATATCGGCAATCAACGGCCGGTTGTAAGCATGCGCCAGTTGCGCCAATTCGCGAACGGACGGAGTGGCGGCGTAGCCTTTAATTTGATAATTGGATGGATGCACATAAAGGAGGGCCCCTGTCTCTTCATTAATCGCGGCTTCGTAGTCGCTTAGATAGGTCCTATTGGTTGTCCCGATCGCTCGCAAGCGGGCGCCGCTTTCGTCCATCACGTCCGGGAGGCGAAATGATCCGCCAATCTCGACCAATTGCCCACGGCTGATTACAATTTGCCGAGCGTTTGCCATCGTATTGAGAATCAGCGCGGTGGCCGCCGCATTGTTATTGACCACGACGGCGGCTTCACAACCGGTTAGCTCGCGCAGCAGTCGTTCGACATGACATCCCCGGTGGGAACGTTTTCCGGACTGAAGATCCACTTCCAGCGGCGTGTAATGGGCCGCCGCTTGGATCGCTTCGATTGCTTCCCGACACAATGGCGCGCGGCCGAGATTCGTGTGGAGGAGAATCCCGGTGGCATTGACCAATCGACGGCCCGAGGAGGCCGTCCTTCGGATGAGCTCAGCTTGGACCTGGCGCGCGAGCGTCTCGATATTGAACCCGTCTAGACGATACCCCTGGCGAATGCGGTGTCGGATCGTGTCAAGTGTCTCTCGAAGCACCATTTTGACAATGCCGGCCCCGAATTCGTGGCATAGCTCCTTGCCAAGCGAGTGGCTCAAGAATTCGGAGACTGAGGGAAGCTTTCGGAGATGCTCCTTTATCGATTCGCTTTCATCCATGGTGCCAAGCCTTTCACTAGTTCGCCAACGAGCAGGTGGGCTGGCGGAGGCGTATGGGAATCGAACCCACCCGGGACCGATAATAGATCCCACAACAGTTTTGAAGACTGCGCGCGCCACCAGGCACGATCCGCCTCCTGACTTCCCCGGGTTTCGACCGGGGCCCCACGCTTACCCAAGGGCTTACCCTTGCGCTCCGCCCCTTGCTTTCCAAAAAGCATAGCATATCGCGATCAAGCTGGGAACATTGGGGAAGCAAACCATTACTTGAAGGGGGGCCTCGCCCGGGACGACGGACCGATTGGGAGCGATCTCAAAATAGGCACTTGATCAGTAAGCTGAGCCGGTTAATACTCTCACGAAACCCAGATGCGTGATCTAGGACTGGGGGAATGGAAACAAGAGATGAGAGTGTCATGAAACGATTAAGCGGTTCAATCATCGGGAAGGGTTTGCTCATCTTCAGCCTTGGAGCCTACGCTGCGCTGCCTCGGGAAGGAGTCAGCCAGAATGGTCCGAATGGGCCGAAGTCGGAGAAACAAAGCTCCCAAAAAGGGGGAAATGAGGAAAAGCAGCGCTTCCCGGATTTTAATAAGGTGGTGGAAGGGGCCAAGAAGATCGATGGGCTTTTTACCCTCCATCATAAGAAGAAGGAAGGGAAGCTCTTTGCGGAGATCAAGTCGAGTCAGTTCAACAAGCCGTTTTTGGCGCCGATGGCCATTGCCAAAGGGCTTGGGATGGCGGGTCACCCGCTTCATCAAATGGACCAATGGGTCCTGATGTTCCGCCGATCCGGCGATCAGCTCCAGATTGTCCGCCGCAACATTCGTTATGAGGCGCCGAAAGGAAAGCCGATCGCCGAGGCGGTGGAGCAGAATTTCACCGACTCGATCATTATGTCGGTGCCGATTCGAAGCGTGAAGGGGAGCACGGTCCTGATCGATCTGGCCGACATCTTTTTCCGAAACTTCGCCCAGCTCGGCCTGGGGGGGTTGGATCGGAGCCGGACAAGCTGGTACGAGATCAAGGCATTCGAGAACAACATCGAGCTTGAGGTCGAGGCCACGTTCCGTGGCGGCGGATTCTCACTATTTGGTTTGGGGAGCAGCGGCGTGATCGATCCCCGCGGCATTACCGTT
>JAHEOI010000053.1 GCA_018610125.1 Verrucomicrobiota bacterium | reverse complement strand
GCATAGCCGTACCTATACCACGACGGTGTTGCCGGCCGATGATCCGGCGATCATGCCCCCGAAATCCGAAGGCGAGCCATTGTCGGAGTCGAAAACGCAAATCTTGAAATCGTGGATCAGGCAAGGGGCGGTCTGGCCCGAGGGGGTGAAGCTTACCCCGCGTGCCAAGGAAGAGCCTGAAACCGAGGTTGCCGGTGCAAAAAGCGAGCTTCGAAAACGGCTGATGGCGAAGCTGGGCGACTTGAAAGGGCTTGGGATGGAAAATTACACCGAGACGATCCCTGGGACCTCCGCCGAGATTGAAATGGTGCCGATCCCCGGAGGATCGTTCATGATGGGAAGTCCCAAGGACGAAAAAGGGCGTGATCCGGACGAGGGCCCGCAGCACAAGGTAAAGGTTTCGCCGTTCTGGATGGCCAAATTTGAGATCACGTGGCAGCAATACGAGCTCTTCATGTATCCCGAGGAGACGCCCGAGGTGGAGGGGATCAAGCCTTATGTCGGCAAGCTTGTCGATGCGGTCGGTCGCCCCACGGCCCCTTATGTGGAAATGAGCTTCGGGATGGGCAAGGATGGCTTTCCGGCGATCAGCATGACTCAATATGCGGCGCGGAAATTCTGCGAGTGGCTGAGCGCCAAGACAGGGCACTACTATCGCCTCCCTACCGAGGCCGAATGGGAGTATGCCTGCCGAGCGGGAAGCTCGACCGCGTATTGGTTTGGTGATGATCCCGAGAAACTGGACGAATACGCCTGGTACAAAGGGAATAGTAACTTCAAATATCACAAGGTAGGGACCAAGAAGCCGAACCCATGGGGGTTGTACAACATGCACGGCAACGTGGCCGAATGGTGTCTTGATCAATATGACCCGGACTACTATGAACAATTCAAGGGAGTTGTGGCGCAAAATCCGTATAATGTGCCGACGTCGGAATACCCGCGTTCGGTGCGGGGCGGTTCTTGGGAAGATGAGCCGGCGGACCTCAGGAGCGCCGTACGTCGGGGCTCAAAGCGGGCCTGGAAGGCTCTGGATCCTCAGCTTCCCAAGAGTCGATGGTATCACACCAGCGCTCAATTCCTCGGTTTCCGGATCGTTCGGCCGCTGAACATCCCCTCCGCGGATGAGCTTCCTAAATATTGGACAAGAGAGTAGTGATCCGAGTAATATCCTCACTGCCCCGATGCCGGTCATATCGACATAGCGGAATGGCTTAAGGCTTCATGGGGAGAACCGAATGAAACATTGAAAACAAGCCGAATGAATTATGAGTGATTCCAGTAATGATCCCAAAGGAAAGCCGGTAAGTCGGCGAAGCTTTCTTCACACAACGTCATCTGCGGTGGTCGGTGGCAGCATCCTCGGAGCGCTTCCTATCGAGCGTATCGCCTTCGCGGACCACCACAAGGACACCTTGAAGCTGGCCCTGATCGGTTGTGGCGGTCGCGGCACGGGCGCGGCGAATCAGGCGTTGAACACCGAGGGGAGTGTTAAGTTGGTCGCCATGGCGGATGCCTTTCAGCATCGCCTCGATTCCAGCTTGAAGAATCTCAAGCAGCAACACCCCGACAGCGTCGATGTCCCCGCGGATCGTCAGTTCACCGGTCTGGATGCCTACAAAAAGGCGATCCAGGAAGCCGATGTGGTGATCCTGACGACGCCGCCCGGATTTCGACCGATGCAGTTCGAGGAGGCTGTTCGGCAAGGCAAGAATATCTTTATGGAGAAGCCGGTAGCCGTGGATGCTCCGGGTATCCGCCGTGTCTTAGCGGCCGGGGAGGAAGCCAAGCGAAAAGGCCTGAAGGTCGGTGTCGGACTTCAGCGACACCATCACAAGGGTTACATCGAGACGGTGGACCGCCTGAAGAACGGTGCCATCGGGGATATTGTCTCGATGCGATGTTACTGGAATGGGGGCGGGGTTTGGACCCGATCGCGTGAATCGCTCGCCCGCACTTTAGGAAGAGAGCCGACCGAGATGGAGTACCAGGTCAATAACTGGTATTACTTCGTCTGGACTTGCGGCGACCATATCGTCGAGCAGCACATTCACAATATCGACGTGATCAACTGGATCAAGGGAGCTTACCCCGTGAGCGCCCAAGGAATGGGGGGACGCGAAGTCCGGACCGGCAACGAACATGGTCAAATCTTTGATCACCACTTTGTCGAGTTCGAATACGCCGATGGGTCCCGGATGTACAGTCAGTGTCGGCATATTCGCGGCTGCTGGAGTAATGTCTCCGAGCATGTCACGGGAACGAAAGGACATGCCGATGTCAGTGGCAAGAAGATCTGGGGTGAGCACGCATGGCAGTTCGGTCCATGGAGCTTTAGCGGCAACGCGAAGAATCCCTATCAGCAAGAGCATGATGACCTCTTTCATGCGATCCGAAACGATATCCCGTTCAATGAGGTCGAGTACGGCGCCAAGAGCACGATGACCGCCATTTACGGTCGCATGTGCACCTACTCCGGCAAGAAGATCACCTGGGACGAAGCGTTCAATTCGGATTTGGACCATTCGCCTGAATCCTATCAGTGGGATGCGCAGCCACCTGTCTTGCCGAACGACGAAGGCCGTTATCCGGTTCCCGTCCCGGGCGAGACCGCGGCCCTTTAAGCGAGCTCGGAGAAGGGCTCTTAGAAGAAGAAAGAGGGCATTGGTTGGCCAATGCCCTCGGGATTCCTTGGCGCTGAGTAAAGTAGAAGCGGCTGCCAGCCGCTTTCATCCCTTTTTATTGTGCAGGGATTTTTGCAACGATTCATAGGCGAGGAATCAACGCGGTCATTTCCGTGATGAGAAGAGTCGCCGAGCGTTTGCCCCCTCACCTTGATCTTCACGCTCCCCCTTCGGAAGGGAGAGAGGAAGTGCCTGTGAGGCGACCGATTCCGTGCCCTTCAGGTTCCTTCTCCCCTTTGGAAGGGAAGAAGGTGAGGATTGAGGGGATATTAACGCTTCTTACCGTTTCCCGGTCACTGGTTAAGGGCCGCTTCCTGCACCGGTTTTTTGTAGTGACCGGCTAGTGGGCTACCAAGATCGCCTCCTTTGGATTCGACCGTTTGATGCGTCTCAAACGCCGCCTTCTCGTAGCCGAGAAAATCGGTCTTCCCATTATCGTCCCCGCTGCGGAGGATTCCCGGAAGTGATTTGCTGCCGAAGGTCGTGACGTTGAAGTCCGTGCTTGTCAGGTAGGTGGCGACTCCGTTCGAGCCGTCATCGCCGTAAGCCAGATGCCAGACTATCTTCCCTTCGGCGTCTTTGAGGACGATCTCGTCGGTGCTGTTGGCCAGTGTGCCGAAGCCCAGCTCGATCACTTGGTCCCGGTTCTTACCCGCAAACCATTCTTCCTCGATAGGCTGTTTGTTCCGCGTTAGCAGCAGGAAGCTGCCGGACTTTAATGTCAGCTTCGGCAAGGAGACCGAGTTGGAGTCCTCGTCGGCCAATACCCAATTCTCGATCTGGACGGGGGCTTGACTGTAGTTGTATAGCTCAATGTATTCGCCTTTTGCGTCAAAAAGGGAATCGGGGTCCGCCATCAGCTCGGTGACGGCGACCTGGGAGTGAGCTTGCAGCGCCGTCGCTGCGAGTATTGTCAATGTGACGATGGTTGTGTGCTTCATTGCGTTCAGTTGTTGTTTGGTTGTTTTTTGTTGTGATTAACAGCCTATCCGAAACATGTACGAATAGAACGTTGACCAATGTAGTATATAGGGCGTGTCGAAGAAATAGGGTTTATACCTTATTTTGTCAAAAAGGTTGCCTTACGGCCGAGACCGTTGGATGGGATACAGTTTGCCTCGGCCCGAGAGGGGTTCCTCGCATTTGCCCTTCGGCTTGCGGCGTTCTTGTGTGTGGGGGAATAGAGCTTACGCTATACTTTTCTCCTGGGCGATTTAACAAAGAGGTGTCCGACTTTCCCTTGCCAATGGCCTATTTGAGTGTTGCGGCATCTTCCCTCTTGTCCCGAGTGACGATGCGGAAGAAAACGGGCTTGGCCGAATTTGTCGAGTGGGTTAATGAAATCGGTTGCGGCTCATCATCGGTTGAGATGGTCCGCCAGTCCTTCCATGTGGGCGGACTTAGTGTGTGCGTCTTTTGGATCGTGTAGTCGTGTACGGGATCGAGATAGAGCTCGAGAGTGAGCTGATTGTTCGCGTGGCGCCAACCGGTCCAGTGGGGATGGCTGG
>JAHEOI010000052.1 GCA_018610125.1 Verrucomicrobiota bacterium | reverse complement strand
TACTCGGCATGGAAGGCGCATTCCGCCCCCCCACACGCAACGCGTTCTCCGACACGGAACCGCGAATTCCCCGGATGAACCGCCTCCACTACCCCGGTGGCGCTATAGCCCAACGGCGAAGGGGACTCCAATCGGTTGCGGACTTTCTCCCACGCACTCCGCCAGCCCAGATTCCGAGCCGTGTCCATGACCTTGCGTACTTGGTCCGGTCGAGCCCGCGCCTTCTGCAACAAATTCATTTTGGCCTGCTCGACCTTCATCTTTTCGGTGCCCACACTGATGGCGGAATGCGTGGTCCTGACCAAAATGCCTCCCGGCGGCGGCGAAGGCATGGCCACCTCTTCGATTTCCAATCGACCGTCTTGATACTGTGCTAGCTGTTTCACGAAGATGCGTCTCTCTTATCCTGACTCGGCGCCTTGGCTGGTGGATTGAGGGAGATGACTCACCAGCCATCGCTGTTTCCCTCGAGCGGTTCTTTCGACTTCCCTGACTTCGCGCAGCTCCACCTCAAAGTCGTCGCCCAACTTTCTTTGGATCGCGGCCTGAATCGACTCGAGCTGCGCGGGATCAAACTCCGGCGACGGCACATACCGGAATTCCGTCCGTCCCGGCTCATCCTGATAAAATTGAATCGAATAAAGATTATCAAAAACGGCATCATGCATGTTAAACGCCGTCAGGGAAATGCGACGTCCCTTCCCACTGATTAGGAATTCCTGTCCTCGACCCGAAATTTCCACCACAGCCGGCCAAGGGAATTCAAGGCTATCGGAGCTCTCGGGTTGGGCCAACCGGACATAATCGCCGGTCCGATAGCGAATCAGTGGCATTGCCAAATTGTGGAAACTGGTGCCGATCACCTCCCGGAGCCCTTCCTCGTCCGGCGGACCAAACTCGACATAACCGTATAACGGAAAGAAGTAAAAGAGCTCGGAAAGTTCCCCCTCACCCGCCAGCACAACTCGCTCGGCATGCCCATACCAGCGATACACCCGACAGCCAAAAACCCTTTCCAGAAGCCGTTTCTGCGGCAGGGTCAGCCGCTCCGATCCGCATAAGACCGCGCGTAACGGAACCTTCCATGACAGCCCTTCCGTTTCCAGATATTCCGCCAGCATCAATGCCGCGGATGGATACGCGTGCAGGAAATCCGGTCGAAAACGTTCCAGCGCCTCCAAGTACTCCGGCAGCCGATCCCGGGTCAAATGATACGAGGATAGAATGAGCCAATTCCGTGTCGGCTCGTAAGAAACCGCCCGCCCTTCCGACTCGGAGCTGGTCACATGGCCTCGAATGACAGCCAGTCTCGCCCCATCGAAATAACCGACGCGGCGCCACATCGCTTCCAGAAAGGCTTGCTCTTTGGGACGGCTGACGCCCTTTTGGAGATAAAACCCGACCGGCGTCCCGGTCGATCCACCCGTGGTCATGTACAAGCGCGAGGTCGCCGGGATCTCCGAAGAGACAAGATCCGGCAAGTGCTTTTGGAGGTCTTCCTTCTCGAGAAAAGGACACCCTTCGATATCCTCCAGTTGATGGAGACTTTCCGGGCGGAACCCGGCCCGAATAAATGCCTTATGGTAATAGGGACAAAAGTTCGAGGCATGATGGAGGACACGTCTCAATTCCTTGATCTGGTACTCCCGAATCGCCTCAAGCGACCATTGCTCGCTCTGTCGAATCAATCGACGGAATCGGACATACTCCTTGCCCCACCGCCACCGTCGCGGCAAATGCCGATAAGCCCAACCGAGACTGTTCCGCAGTCCTTCGGGTAAACGCTCATACAGTGAAAGGAATGGATACAGTCGATCTTCCAAGCTCATTGGCCCTCAACACTCTTGGCTTCGCGCTCCTACTCGCTCAAGCTTTGCGGCTTGCGCTCCAAGGCACCAACCCAGCCGAAATGCGGCCGAAAATGAAGCACCTCTTCCATCTCGGCAAGCCCACCGGCCCACTTCGGCACGTTTGAGCGGATTTCGATATTCTTGGGACCGAACCCAACAAAATTGAGCCGGTTCATTTCAAAGGCCCGCTTTAGCAGAGGCAGTCTCTCCCAGTCGAATCCCATCAGCGTCGCGGCGACACAGTCCACGGCAAGGGGATGGATCCCGGCAAGAATTACCCCGGACGGTTTCGGGTCCGGGGCCATTGGCCCGTTGCCCTCACCTCCGACGATGCCATCGACGATCGCCAAGTAGCGCCGGGGACGCCGGCGCCGATTCCCCTCGCCATCAAAGAAAAAGAGGCACTTATTAAGGTCCAGTACCATTCGCCAACAAGTATCATTCCCATACCAGTTGCCCGAACGAACCACCTGCTGCGTATCGCCGAAATAAAGTCGCCCCAGCTTCTTCAACGGGACAAAGCAGCGCGACAGGCGTGGTCGATCGGCCAAGAACCGCTTCGCACGCCCCATCCAAGCATTCTCCAAACGGGCCTTACGGGTGGCGGCAGGGAATTGATCGCCCCCGTCTTCGGGCGTTCCTTCCGTATGATGCGGCAACCAGTTCTTGTTCGCATTGATCCCTACCAAATTCTTCAGTGCGCAAGTCAAGCCGACTTTTTTGTGTGTCTTCAGCTTGGGCAAGTTGATGACGACGTCGGCCTCCATCGGTGTTCGGCAAAGCAAGTAGTCATGGCGGCTCCCTTGATGCCGGGCATTCGTCTCGGCCATGTCGAATGACGCCCCAAAGAGACGGCCTTCACCATGGAACCCGACAAATTCACTCGCGTCGTCCAGCCGGACATGCGTGCTCCCCTCCGGGTCGCCCGGCAACGCTTTTTTCGAAACCGTCACGCCATCGACGGCATGCCACTCCTCCGGTCGCAAATCGACGAATTGAATCGTGATCCCGGGATAACGCTGCTGCCACTCCTTCTCGAGCCTGTCAAAATCACAGTAGCGCCTCAGCCGCTCGAAAGAAGAATCGGTTTGGGGGGCATCGCATATCGTGATGGAACCCCGCCCATTGAGCTGCGGCGCCACCCAATCCACAACGGCCTCGATCACACTGGGATGGGTCACGACATGTTCCCAGTGTCCAGGCTCCGGATGCCGTTCATCATGCTCCTTGACCCAATTCGGCTTCAGCACGACACGATCCCCCGGCTTAATAAAGTCACTGGGCAGGCCAAGACGGGCCAGTGTCTCGTGCGTTAGTTGCCGCACCGCTTGTGGGTTCTCATAGGAGCCGACACCTTGCTGCACGCTGACGCTCGCCTCCCTATCCGAGATCGAGCCCGAGCCCGACGCCCACGATGGATCCGCTCCTTCCATATCCCTTACTTCTTAATCGATGCCGTCGCGTTTACTCTGTTGCCTGTCAGATCGTCGCACACCTTGCGCACCAAACCAAGTTAGAAAGCTGGCGAGGCATGAGTGCGATCCAGGTCGGCAGCGGACTGCCGACCCTACCACCGCTGTTGCGGCAGAGACCGCACTCCGCTGCGGTCCGCGCCTTCGCCTGTGCGAAGGCATTCTCAAACATGACCCATCCTCAACAAACTTCGGCCTTTCAAGGCCCCTAGCGAGGCGTTGCCTCAGACCCGGCAAGGCATGTTAAGGGGTTACGATTTTAACCGCGTCGAATTGTCGCTGCCGAACGCCTCGCTGATTTTCCGCTTCGCGGAATCGGTCTTTGATGAGTAGCAAAATACCGCCGCACAATGTATACTACGGTCCAAAACGTTACTTAAAGGCCCCTCTCTTATGGCTTGGCACCACCGTCTGATCGCAAAGGTATTGAATCGCTTCCCATCATTGGCCGAGAAATTGACCCTTCGAGCCGTCAAATCGGTCGCCTCCGAGCTCCCGGCAAAGCCGTGGCAGCCAATCACCCAAGCCCCCTTCCAAGCCAAGTTGATGCTCGTAACGACCGGCGGGGTTCATACGCCGGAGCAGCCCCCCTTCGATATGGGCAACAGCCACGGCGATACAAGCTTCCGATGGATCCCTAAAAATCAGAGCGATTTCCGAATCACGCACGACTATTACGACCACACAGACGCCGATGCCGATATCAACTGTCTCTTTCCTTTGCCGCTGGCCAACCGCTTGTCTGAAAATGGCTTGATCGGGTCGCTGACATCCCATCATCCAAGCTTCATGGGGCACATCGAAGACCCCCTTGTCCCTGAGTTTTTGGACAAGCGACTTCCCGATTTTCACTCCCAATTCAAAGACCAGCTTAAAGACCCACCCGATCTGGTCGTCCTATCTCCGGCTTGAGGGACCTGTCAGCGGACCGTGAGTCTGCTCGCCCGCTTTCTTGAGTCGGTCGGCATCCCGACAGTCGCGATTTACCTTCAACAAGGAATGGCAGAGAGTGTCCCGGCGCCGAGAATGCTGCTGGTCCGGTGGCCGTTTGGGCATCCTTACGGGGAGCCCCATCACCCGGTCCTCCAGGCCCAAGTGCTTTATCGCGCCCTTGAGATAGCTCGCGACGCCAAAGAATCCGGCGAGCTGGTCAAGCCGCCATGGCCATGGAGACGCGCACCGGTCGAATTGCCCGAGGCATGGCAAAAAGCGGCCTCTCAATAGCCCGGGGGAACGTCCCTATCACGGAGGCCAACCGATCCGTTTCTCCCTGATAAGGACCTCGTCCCCGAGGTCCTCCTTTTGGTGGAACGTTGAGGACAAGGTCGAAACCCCTCGGAAGCTCACTGCCACGTGGCTGGCCCGCTGGGGCATTGTCCGAGAGCGCCGAAGGTGCGAGTCAACATAGCCCGGGATTCACCCTGGGAACCGAAATCCGAACGGTCTCAAGCCCTGTAAGGGCGAATTAAAAATGGGCATTTCCCTTTCCCTTTCCCTTTCCCTTTCCCTTTCCCTTTCCCTCTCCCTCTCACTCTCACTCTCACTCTCCCTCTCCCTCTCCCTTCCTCGTTGTAAAAATTGCCATTGTCGAATCGGTTTGCGTTACCGGCGGGAACGGGCTCATAATCAGAAATCAAGTCAAGAGCTATCATGAGGTCCGATATGAGAGACGTGTGGATGACCGTGGCGCAAGGAGCAGCATCTTACCCGGGTCGGCGGGCGACTCGAGCCTTTACGTTGATCGAGCTGTTGGTGGTGATTGCGATCATCGCCATTTTGGCAAGCATGCTTCTTCCGGCGCTTAATGGCGCCAAAGAAAAAGCGCAACAGATCAAGTGTCTCAGTAACCTGAAGCAGCTTCAGCTTGCCTGGCAGATGTATGCCGATGACAACGAGGGGACAATGGTTCCGAATGGGGATACAAGTCCGGTCGGGGACGCCCACGGTCATTGGGTTGACGGCTGGCTGGACCGAAGTGGCACGGACAACACGAATGTCCATCTGCTTACCTCGCCTCAGGGCAAGCTTTGGCCGTACCACGAATCACTTGGCGTTTACAAGTGCCCCGCCGACAAGAGCACAGTGACGTTCGGCGGGAAGGTGTATGAGCGCGTGCGGAGCGTCTCGATGAATGGACGCATGAACGGCAACGAAAACTGGATCAACACCCCGGACTTCCGCACCTTCAGGAAGGTCTCGGAAATCGTCCAACCACCTCCAAGTCGTGCGTTTGTTTTCTTGGACGAGCGCGAGGACAGCATCGATGACGGCTTTTTCGCGGTCGATATGTCGGGCAAGGGATTTAAGACGCGAATCGTCAACTATCCGGCCCACTACCACAATGGTGCCGGAAGCCTTTCATTCGCGGACGGACACGCCGAGATCAAGGAATGGAGGGATCCGCGGACCAAGCCCGAGCTGGAGCGAGGCCAATTGCTTCAACTTAATGTATCGTCGCCGTTTAATCCCGACGTGATGTGGCTGCAGCGCCACTGCACCTCGCCGATCCGTTAATCGGAAAGCGCTTCAACCGTCGAGCCGCGATGGGTTACTTTGAAGGGACGACGCTGCGGTGGCCATCGCCTTCAAGGGACGCTGCAGCGCTACGTTACTCACGAGAAAGACCGTGTGATAGCAGACATGGTCGGGATTGGGATTCCACTGCAGCGTTGAGCCGGGATGATCCTTTTGGCCGCCCGGCAGGCGGCGACGACGACCGCTGCGGCGGTTTCGGTTGGCGTTTTTAGGTGGTTTTGGGAAATCCGAGGCCGGAGGCCGACTGCTGTTTCGGCTGTTTT
>JAHEOI010000051.1 GCA_018610125.1 Verrucomicrobiota bacterium | reverse complement strand
GCTCGACTCGCAGGCCCTGGCCGGTTCCGCCTCCTGTGCCACCGCTGGTTGTCATGAGGAGATCTTTGAGGAGTGGCAGCCGAGCGCCCATCGTTATGCGGCGATGGACCCGGTCTTTCAAGGGATTCAAGAGATTATGGCCAAGCAGGTCGGCTCTGAAGCGACCCGCTACTGTGCCGGCTGCCACGATCCGATCTCGCTTTTCTCCGGCAGCAAGACATTGGCTTCAAAGTCGCTGACTCGGACTCAAGGATATCACGAAGGGATTTCGTGTCTGGCTTGTCACGCGATCAAGCGAGTCGATGTGCGCGGTAATGCCGATTATACCGTGACCGACCCGAGCTCCTATTTGTGGCAATGGAGCACAAACGGGCTCGCCAAGATAGCTCGCGATTTCTTGATCCGCTCCTATCCACGGGAGCACCAAGGGTTGAGTCGTCCGCTTTATAAGACGGCGGAATATTGCGGATCGTGTCACAAGCAATTCATCGACAAGGAGATTAACCAGGTGGGGTGGGTCCAGCTTCAGAATCAGTATGACACCTGGAAGTCGAGTCATTGGAATCACGGCAGCGTGCCCGGGAAAACGATCGAGTGCCGTGAATGCCATATGCCTTTGGTCGAATCTCAAGATCCGGCCGCCGGTGATTTGATGGATTACAACCGTTCCCCTGATGATGGGAAGCATCGGAGCCATCGCTTTTTGGCCGCCAACCAATTCGTTCCGAAATACCTTCAGCTCGAGGGCTGGAAGGAGCAGACGGAACTGACCGAAGCATGGCTGCGGGGTGAAATCGAGATTCCGGAGATCGATGAAAAGTGGGCGGATGGACCGGTGGTCCGACTCGATCTTGAGGCGCCAAGCGAGGTCCAGCGCGGTGAGACGATCGAGCTTCGAGTGACGATGAGCTCAAACAAGGTCGGCCATGGCTTCCCGACAGGTCCGCTCGATATGATCCAAAGCTGGCTCCGGGTGGAGGTGACGGATTCGACCGGGCAGGAAATCTTCAGCTCCGGCAAACGCGATGGGAGTCACTTCATTGATTCCGGCAGCTTTATGTTCAAAGCGGAAGCGGTCGATCAGGCCGGCAACCTCATCGATCGCCACAATCTCTGGGACATGGTCGGCGTCCGATTTAAGCGCGTTTTGTTCCCCGGTTACTCCGACACGGCGACCTACGCGATTGACTGTCCCGCTCAGCCCGGCCAGCCCGCCGGCAACGGAGCCAAAGAGAACCGACCGCGCACACGAAACATCGCGATACCGACCGATCGTGGAAGCGGCCGGTATAAGATCGAAGTTTCGCTTCTTTACCGTAAGATCGACCAATTCCTCTTGAACGATTTGTTTGGCTCTGAGGAGAAAGTGACGGCGCCCGTTACCGTGATGAACCGCGCTCAAACGAGCGTGGAAATCCAGAAGGCCGATGCGGTCGAATGACCGACAGGAAGCTTGAATGGCTTTTAATTTGCTGCCATGAGCACGACGACCACTTCAAAACGAAAACGAGGAACGCGGTGGGTCCTTCTCTATATGACCGGGGTCGGGATCCTCGTCCTTGGGGCCTTTGTGCTTTGGCATCGATCGGGGCAATCGAAAGTCTATAAACCGGGGACCGTCAGCACGGGAGTGACCCGTGAGCTTTCCCATACGGCGCCTTCGAAGGCCCCGAGTGCCGATTTCGAGGATGTGACAAGGGAGGCGGGGCTGGATGAGTTTCGTACGTTTACCGGGGAGCGCTCGTCCCAGTTGCCCGAGGACATGGGGACCGGGGCGGCATGGGGCGATTATGACTTGGATGGCGACCAGGATCTCTTTCTGGTGGCTGCCGGCGGGAGGATGGGACTGCCGAAATCGCGCTGGGCGCCTTCTCGTCTCTATGAAAACCAAGGAGACGGCACGTTCGAGCCGGTTGAAGGTTTCCCGGATGTGCGCTGTCTCGGGATGGCTGCTGCGTGGGGCGATTATGACATGGACGGGTATCCGGATCTGGTGATTACCGGCTATGACACATTGCTGCTGTTTCGAAATGAAGGCGGCACCGGGAGCTTTCAGCGGGATGAGCGGTTTCCGCAGCCGGAGGGATATTGGTCCGGGGTTGCTTGGGGGGATTACAATCGAGATCGAGCCGTAGACCTTTATGTCTGCCATTACGTCGATTATACCCCGCCTGAGGCCGGCCCCAGGGCCGTAACAAGGCAATTTGGGAAAGCGGTCCCCTACACACTGAATCCTGCCTCGTTTGACCCCGGAGCGAACCTACTTTTCCGAAATAACCGCGATGGGACCTTCACGGAAGTGGCGGCTGAAGTCGGTGTCGCCAATCCAACCGGGCGGAGCCTTGGGGCGATTTGGAATGATTTCAACGCCGACGGTCGCCCGGATCTTTACGTGGCCAATGATGTCTCGGATAACGTCTTCTACCGAAATGAGGGCGGCTCATTTGCCGAGGTCGGTCACGCCGCGCTGGTGGCCGATTACCGAGGCGCGATGGGATTGACGGCCGGAGACTGGGATCGTGATGGAGACGAGGATCTGTTTATCACACACTGGACGGCTCAGGAAAACGCCTTGTATGAGAATTTGCTGATCGATGAGGGGGAGAAAGGCCCGGGCGGCAAGGCGGATAAGCTCCGTTTTCGGGATGTGGCGGACCGGCTTGGGTTGGGTCAAGTGGCGTTATCGGCGGTGGGATGGGGGACGGAAGCGGTGGATTTCGATCATGACGGCTGGTTGGACCTGGTTGTCGCCAACGGGAGCACGCTCGAAACCGGGACCTCGCCGAAACGCCTGGAGCCGCAGAAGCCGTTCCTTTTTTGGAATCAACAGGGTGAGACTTTCTTTGACATTGCGAAGGAGAGTCCGGTTTTGAGTCAGCCCCATGTCAGCCGCGGCTTGGCGGTCGCCGATTATGACAACGACGGCGATCAGGATGTGCTGATGGTCCATCTCCGAGAGGGAGTGCAGCTTCTTCGCAATGACATGGCCACGGGTCGGTCTGTGAAGATCCGGTTGCGGTCACGGAATGCGAACGAGCGCACGAAAGGGTTTGGCGTAGGAGCGAGGCTCACGGCAACGATGGGAGGCACAAAGTTGGTGAGAGATGTCACCGGCGGCGCTTCCTACCTTTCGCAAAGCAGCCGCATTGTGCATCTGGGTGTCGGTCAAGCGAAACGACTTGACCGGCTCGTGATTGATTGGGTAGGAGACCGCAGGACGGTATTGCACCATCTTCCGGTCGGCTGCCTCTGGGAAGTCACCGAGGGTCAGTCCGTGCCGCGGGTCAAGGCCTATAACAGACCGCCGATTCCGGACCGGAAGAAGGCTTTAGCCGAGGAGGCGAATCAAGGAGACCCTAAAGAGCGGCAAGAGCTGTTTTGGAAGACGTTGCGTCGCGGCGTCAAGGCGATGCAACGTCGCAATGCCTTTGGCGAGGCGATTCATCGATTTCGGCGGGCGTTATCGATCAGGCCGAGCCACGAGACAGCTCGGTACCGGCTTGCTCAATGTCTTGTCGCGCAAGGAATGACCAATGCGGCGTTGGCGCAATTGGATCGATTGGTGGCGGTTAATCCGGCGAGCCATCGGGCGCTTGTCGAGTGGGGGCGTTTGCAGGCATTGACGGGACGCTCCCGCCAGGCATTGGAATCGGCCAGAGGCGCATTGAAAAAGGCCCGCCGACTCAATCCTGAAGAGACCGGGGGATTGCTCCTTTTGGGAGAAGTGAACCTGCTATTGGGGAATTGGGACAAAGCGACGACTCAGTTGACTTCCGTTTGCCAAGAGGATCCGAAGGCCATCGGACCGCGTTTTCTACGGGCCTATTTGTTATGGCGGACCGGCCGTAAGGACCGGTCGAGGGAGTTGTTGAAGGCGGCCGGGGATATTCTTGCCAACGAAAAGACTGCTGATGAAAACGATTCGGAAGGGGCTACCTTGGTGGGGCAATATCACGACTGGACGCCGTTAGCCCGTTTTTGGGTTGGCTGGCAGGGCGGCATCAAACCGAAGTCGGTGTTCTCACCATTGCAGCGTGCCTTAAAGAAATACCCTGCACAGCCATGATGCCGTTTTTCATCCCGATCGCTTCTTCTGCAATTCCTTCGTCAGCGATTTCATCGGCAGGGTGTTGATGACGTCCTTTTTGGTGAGCCAGCCCTTTCGTGCGATGCCTGCTCCGAGTCGAAGAAATCCGGCGTGCTCGTGACGGTGGGCGTCGCAGTTGATGACACATTTGACCCCCTTGGATTTGGCGTATTGCCAAAGCCGCCAGTCGAGGTCGAATCGGAGCGGGTTGGCATTGAGCTCGATCCAAGTGCCGGTTTCACCGCAGGCATCGATGATGGCATACTGGTCGACCTTATAGGCTTCACGCTCCAAGAGAAGGCGGCCTGTAAGGTGGCCGAGCATATGGACATAACGGTTTTCGACCGCGGTCAGGATCCGCTTGGTCATTTCACTCTCGCTTTGAGAAAATCCTTGGTGGATACTGGCGACGACAATGTCGAGCTCGGCCAGCAATGAGTCGTCAAAATCGAGCTTTTTGCCATGACTCAAGATATCGACTTCGCTGCCGGTCAATAGCCGAAATCGCTTGCCTTGATCCTTCAGCCGTTGATTGACCTCGTTGACGGCTTTGATCTGCTTGCGGACTCGCTCGGGGCTCAAGCCATTGGCTTGAAACGACGACTTTGAGTGATCGGTAATCCCCCAGTAATCGCAACCGATTGATTCCATGTGATCGGCAATCTGTTCGAGCGAGTCTCTCCCATCACTCCAATTGGAATGATTGTGCAATGAGCCTTTGAGATCGGTCCACTCGAGCAGCTTGGGGAGCTTCCCTTTTTCGGCCGCTTCGAATTCGCCGTTGTCTTCGCGAAGCTCGGGGGGAATATATTGGAGATCGAGCTTGGCAAAGATCTCTTCTTCTGTCCTGCAGGGGACGAGGTACTTGGGGTCGCGGGTCTCTTCTCTCGATTGAAACAGGCCGTACTCGTTGAGATGCATCCCTCGCTGGATCGAGCGTTGCCGCATCACAATGTTGTGCTCCTTGCTTCCGGTGAAGTAGGCGAGGGCGAACGGGAATTGGGTGTCGCTTACGACACGCAGATCCCCCTGGATCCCCTTTTCAAGGATCACACTGGCCTTGGTGTCGCCTTTGGCGCTCACGCTGACCACACCCGGCTGTTGAGTAAAGAAATCGATGACCCCCGCCGATTTCTTCGCAGAGACCAAGAAGTCGACATCACCGATCACTTCCTTGAATCGTCGCAAGCTTCCGGCGATATCGCACCGGATGACCTCCGGGTGCTCTTGGAGGCTTGCCAGAATCGGCTCGGCGAGAGCCAAGACGTCACTGACCAAGTGCCGGGAGGCATACTTGCGCTTGAATTCAATTCCTTCAAGGATCTTGCTCTGGGTTTTTTGGCCGAAGCCTTCCAGATGGGCGATCTGGTCTTGATGGCAGGCCTTTTCGAGATCCTCGATGCTTGCCACCCCAAGCTTCTCGTAAACCGCTTTGGCCTTTTTGGGACCAAGCCCGGGAATGTCGACCATATGCACGAGGCCTTCGGGGACAGACTGCTTAAGCTCTTCGTAGTAGCTGAGGCGACCGGTCGTCACAGCCTCCTTGATCTTTTCCTGAATCCGCTCGCCGATCCCTTTGACCTCACCAAGCCGGTTTTCTTTGACAAGGGTTTCCAGCGGCTCATTCAATTGGGTCAATGTGCGGGCGGCGTTGGTGTAGGCCCGGGCCTTGAAAGGATTCTCGCCTTTGAGCTCGAGCAAGACCGCGACTTCTTCAAAGATTTCCGCAAGCCGATCTTTGTCCATGGGGCTACTCTAATTCACGGCTTCGGAAGCATGAAATGGGAAAAAGCCCTTTGGAAGATCTTGAAAGCACTGTATGAAACAACCTGTGGCAATAACCGTGGCGGGCTCCGACAGCGGAGGCGGCGCCGGTATTCAAGCGGATTTAAAGACATTTGTATCGCTCCGTGTGCATGGCACAAGCGCCATTACATGCCTGACGTCCCAAAATCCACGGGAGGTCCGCGCCGTGGAGCCGGCGTCTGAGAGGATGGTACGACAGCAAATTGAGGCGGTTTTTGCGGCGTTTTCGGTCGGTGCCGTCAAAACCGGCATGCTTTATTCCCGTGGCATCATAGAAGCGATGGCAGAGACGTACTCGGGCACTCAACGTCCGCCATTGGTTGTGGATCCGGTCATGGTTGCCACAAGCGGTGCGCCGTTGTTACGGGACGATGCCATCGATGTCATCCGCGAGAAGCTGCTGCCGTTGTGTGATTTGGTAACGCCGAATGTTGCCGAGGCTCGCCTGCTTTTGGGTCGGCGAATCGAGACACTCGTTGAGCTGCGAGCGGCTGCCAAGGCGATTTATGAGACGTTCGGCTGCTCGGTCCTGGTCAAAGGGGGGCATCTGCCGGAGCAGGAGGGGGCAGCGGATTCCTTCTTTGACGAAGGTCCGAGAACGCCGGGGACGGCGTCCCTATCAGGGGACCCGGAGGAGGCAGTGGACTGCTTCTTTGACGGTGAAGAAGAGGTGATCCTGCGTGAGCGTTTCGTGCATGGGGTTGAGGCGCACGGGACCGGCTGCACCTTGTCCGCCGCGATCACGGCGCATTTGGCACACGGGCAGCCGTATCGGACGGCCGTTGAAAACGGGAAGCGGTATATCACTCGGGCGATTGAGGACCGGATCAAAGTCGATTCCCATTCCGTGCTCAACACCCATTGGGACGAAAAGAACGCAAGAACTTGACTCAAACCGTTCGTTTTTCGAAACTCACACAATCTCGGGACGGTTACTAAGAGGGATGAGATTAAAATAGGAGATCGACTGTGGGCACGGAAGCAAATCGTGAATCGGATATTCGGCTTGAGTTTTATGGGGGCCGGTTTATGGCCACCTTGCCTCTCCTTTTGTTCATTGTCTGGGCGATCAGTCTCAGCTTATACAAGGTGAATAAGACCCCGATGGTGAACGAGCAAGGCTTGGTGCTCGGCATCATTCTTGGGATTACGGTCGGTCTGTTCTTCGTTAAGTCCCCCTGGTCGGATTATGCCAAGGCCCTTTTCCAAGGCATTGCTCAGCCGATCGGGGCGGTCGCGATCATCGCATGGTTTTGGGCCGGGATGTTCGCTCAGCTTCTTCAGGCTGGGGGATTGGTTGAGGGGCTGATCTGGCTTGGGATCCAAACCGGAACTCAAGGAGGCGTGTTTACCGGATTGACGTTTGTGTTGGCGGCGCTCTTCGCGACGGCGGTGGGGACCGGGTATGGAACGGTTGCGACATTTGGGCTGTTGATGTTTCCCGCCGGCATTATCCTGGGAGCGGATCCGGTCGTGTTGTTGGGAGCGATTCTGAGCGGCGCCGTTTTCGGAGATAACCTGGCGCCCGTTTCCGACACGACCATTGTTTCCGCCACCACACAGGAAACCGACGTCCCGGGAGTGGTGCGTTCCCGTTTCAAATACTCCATTACCGCCGCGATCCCGGCCTTGCTCTTGTTTGTCATCTTCGGCGGTGGCGGCGACGTCGGTGACTCCGTTGTGATTAGCAAGATCACTGAGGAAGTCGGGCCTTCAGGCCTGATTTTTCTGGTCCCCTTTGTGCTCGTGATCACGTTGGCCCTCAGTGGTCACCACTTGCTTACCTCGCTGACGTGGGGAGTTGTTGGGTCGATCGTGCTGATCCTCGTAACGTCGGTGCCGTTAAGCAAGCTGCTTTCCATCCATCTTAATGCCGAGGGCGAGCCTGTGACCGAAGGGGCTTTAATGACCGGGCTGAGCGGCTATTTCAACATGGCCATTCTAATCCTTTTTATTCTGGCTGCGGCTTACCTGATGGAGGCGGCGGGGACAATGGCAACTATCAATGCCTTTTTCATGAACTTGATCAAGGGAGTAGTACGGCGAGCGGAGCTCTTCATCTACGCCATTGTCGCCTTGCTGAACGTCTTCATCACGATTAATACCGCCGCCGAGATTGCGGCGGCACCGTTCGTCAGCCGCCTTGGCAAGCAGCTCAACATTCATCCGTATCGCCGCGCCAATTTCTTGGATACCGTCTCGGCGTCATTGGGTTACATCTTTCCTTGGAGCGGCGGGGTGCTGTTGGCTTGGTCAACCATTAAGGGGGTTTCCGGGGAGTATGAGTTTGTGAATGTGGTGAATCCGGCGGAAGTCTTTCCTTACGTGTTTCAAGGGTGGGGGTTGATGATTGTCATGCTGATTGCCGCCTTGTCGGGTTGGGGGCTACGTTATACCGGGGCTTCGGGTGAGCCGGTCAAAGGGTAATGTTGCTGAATCGGAGGAGCATGTTTGAGTGAAGTTTTCGGGTCTTGGCGTTTGCCATTGCTTTCGGCCGCACGGAATCTGTGGCGAGGCGAGTAGGCGCGTTAGGGGGTTGCTTAACGATCTCCTCTCCGAGTAGATTGTGGACATGGTTCCCGAAAGGACGCAGGAATTTATAGAACAACTGATCCATTCGGAGACGTACCGCACGTACGAGGAAGCGTTTTCCGAAATCACGCCGTTGCCGGTCGCGTTGCGTCCTGTCGAGACCGACCACTTGCCGTATCGCGGCAAGAAGAATGAGAATCCGTTTTGTGCGCTTATGGCCCAGCGTGCTCGGTCATGCAGCGCCTGTCTGAAGGCACTCGATGAGTTGGAAGAGGTCACAGTCGACGAGCCAAGGACGATTACCTGTTATGCCAACCTTTGCGAGATGGCTGTCCCGATCCGTTTTGGAGAAAGCTTGATCGGCTATCTCCAGACCGGCCAGTTTCATGTGCAAGGCCCGAGTCGGCAAGATCTCGAGCAAGCCATGCTCAAGGTAACGGAAATGGGGCTGAGCGTGGAAGGGGAACAGCTCCGAGAGTGCTATTTGCGGACGCCGGTGCTGTCACAAAGAGAGTATGCGGCCGTGGTCAATCTCTTGAAGGTCTTTGCGGAGCACCTGACGCTGCTTTGCCATCAGATTTGGGCGGAAGCGAAAGCGGAGCCACCGATCGTTTCCAAGGCCAAGGATTACATTCGGGAGCATTACTCGGAAAGACTCCCGCTTCAGCGGGTGGCGGCGGCGGTGGAGACGAGTCCCTACTACTTTTCCAAGTTGTTTAAGCGGAGCGTGGGAATGAACTTCACGAAGTATGTCTCCCATGTTCGCGTGAAAGAGGCCAAACGCCTGCTGACTCAGCATTCCTCATCGATCAATGAGGTTGCATTTCAAACCGGATTCCGCTCCCTGACCCATTTTAATCGAATGTTCAAGGAGCTTACAGGGCATTCGCCGGCCGCGTTTCGAAGCGAGCACGGTGGCCAATAATCCTTGCTCAAATTCGGGGGTATCTGTAAAGTAACAGAGGCAAACGTGCTCCCGTGGTTGCTGATTCAATACGGGGTCCACGGGATGCCGGGCGATAGCGAACGTGAGACATTTGGCACGACAACAGGTTGCTGCGGCGAGCGATAGGCCGACCGGTGGTGGGGGCTGAGGCGGAAGGAGCCTCGATTCGCACGGTGGTTTAGTGGCACAGTGGCAATTTGCCGAAAGGGCAAAAGGTGGGATCAAATTTTTGGGGAAATCAAGGGTAGCGCGAGTAGCTCAACTGGACAGAGTGCCGGCCTCCGGAGCCGAAGGTTGTGGGTTCGAATCCCGCCTCGCGCACCAATCCCAATCGGTCTTTTAAGGAAAGGGAGCGGTTCGGGTGAATGAGGGCCCACGCTTCCGTTCAAGCGAAAGTCTCGGAACGATAGCGAATAACGAAAATGAACATTTCAGACGAAACAGTAGCGGCAATCGGTAATCAATTACGTATCCATTCGATCAATGCCACGACCGCCGCTGGCAGCGGGCACGCGACTTCGTGCTGTTCGGCGGCGGACTTAACGGCGGCGCTCTTCTTTGGGCAAATGCGGTATCATCCTGACAATCCGCGCCACTGGAACAACGATCGCTTTATCCTCTCGAAAGGCCATGCAGCACCGTTGCTTTATGCGGCCTGGGCCGAGGCCGGCCAGGTACCGGTGGAAGATCTCACAAACCTACGGAAGCTGACGAGTGATTTGGAAGGGCATCCCACGCCAAGACTGCCGTTCGTGGATGTGGCCACGGGAGCATTGGGGCAAGGTTTGAGCGTCGGGGTTGGAATGGCGCTAAGTGCCCGGCAGGATAACCTCGACTTCCGAACTTATGTGCTGCTCGGCGATGGCGAATGTGCCGAGGGCAGTGTCTGGGAAGCGGCCAATCTCGCCGGGGTTCAGAATCTGAACAACCTTGTGGCGATTGTGGATGTCAATCGCTTGGGACAGAGCCAAGTAACGGCTTTCGGGCATGATTTGGAAGCTTACCGGGCTCGTTTTGAAGCATTTGGATGGCGTGTTGAGGTCGTTGACGGCCATAATGTCCGGGAAATTCGAAATGCTTATGGCACGGTCGGACAAGGCGAGAAGCCGTTGGCGGTGATCGCCAGGACCAAAAAGGGTGCCGGGGTATCCTTTGCCGAAGATAAGGATGGCTGGCATGGCAAGGCACTTCCAAAGGAGGACGCTGACAAGGCGCTGGCGGAATTGAAGCCGAACGCCCAGTCTGCCAAGGAGGTGGTGATCCCGCGGCCGAATGATCTTAAAAAGCCGGAACCGGCTACCTCGACGAAGTATCCATCTTTGGAATACAAGCTTGGTGACAGCCTCGCAACGCGGGCGGCTTATGGGAATGCGTTGGCGCGCTTGGGCGATATCGACCAGCGGATTGTCGGACTCGACGGTGACGTCAAGAACTCCACCCTCGCTGAAAAGTTCGCCAAGAAATTCCCGGATCGCTTTACCGAGTGTTACATCGCCGAACAGAACATGGTCGGAGCGGCCATTGGGATGGGCGTCCACGGCAAGATCCCGTTCACCTCCACCTTTGGGGCCTTCTTCACGCGAGCCCACGATCAGATCCGGATGGGTGCCATTTCAATGGCGAATGTGAAGATGTCCGGATCCCATGTCGGCGTCAGCATCGGCGAAGATGGCGGCTCTCAAATGGCCCTTGAGGATATCGGAATGATGCGGGCATTGCCGGGGAGCGTTGTCCTGTATCCCTGCGATGCGGTCTCGACTGAAAAGCTGGTCGAGCAGATGCTGCAGACGAAGGGGATGGCTTACTTGCGAACAAGCCGCCCCAAAACCCCGATCATTTACAACAACGACGAGGAATTCCCGATCGGAGGCGCGAAAATCCATCGCCAGGGCAATGAGGACAAAGTGACCGTGATCGGCGCCGGCGTTACTCTGTTTGAAGCGCTTAAGGCGGCGGATGAGCTCGCCAAAGAGAATATCGGCATCACGGTCGTCGATGCTTACAGTGTGAAGCCGCTGGCGAAAGACCTGATTCGCAATGCCGCCCAGAAGACGGGCAATCAAGTGATCGTCGTTGAAGATCACTATCCGGAAGGCGGACTCGGGGATACTGTCGCCGGCGAGTTGAGTCCGGAGGGGGTCAAAGTTTGTAAGATGGCTGTCAACGAGCTTCCTCGGTCCGGCAAGACCGACGAGCTACTGGCGAAGTACAGCATCGATTCCGCGGCAATCGTTAAACAAGTGAAGGCTTTGATTTAACCGCCAGTTGTCGAACAAGGAATCTAGCGGGCGAGGCCTTCCTCGCCCCTTTTTTATTTCGTTTGCTCAATCGGTTATCGTCTTTGAGAGAATGGATTGCTTGATGCTGTGTGACGTGGAAAATCGATTTGCGGGAACGTAAGGAAGGGAGTGAACGGCATATGGCAAAGGATTACGGTTCGTTGCAAGGCAAATTGCTGTTGGACGGAGGGCGCCTAAAAGGCTCCTATTTCAGTCGCACGGTCATCCTCATTTGCCAGCACAATAGCGATGGTGCGTTAGGATTGGTGTTGAATCACGATAGCGGGAAGATCTTGGAGGAAGCGGTGGTGGCCGAGCTACCCGAACGATTGAAGCAGTTGTCGGTTTACATTGGCGGGCCTGTACAACCGAGCGCATTGAGCTACATTTATACCGATACGTTTATTCCCGACGCAAACGTGATGACCAATGTCCAGCTTGGGCATTCGCTCGAATCGTTGATTGAGCTGGGGGGCTCCTATTCCTCCAGCCAGGAGGTACGTGTCTTTGCCGGCTATGCCGGTTGGAGCTCCGGTCAATTGGAGCAAGAGCTCGAGGCCGATTCTTGGCTGATCCATCCGGCTTCCATTGAGCTGATCTTCAACACGGACACGGATTCGCTCTGGTCGGGGATCCTGAGAGAAAAGGGCTTGAAGTATCGGTTGCTGGCAGAAGAACCGGAAGATCTCTCGCTCAACTAGTCAAGCAGCATGTTTGAGCTATCGTCATCGTATGAGCCTCAAGGGGACCAGCCGCAAGCAATCGAGCAGCTTGTTAACGGGATCGAAAAGGGCGCAAAGCATCAAACCCTCCTTGGGGTGACGGGATCGGGAAAGACATTCACGGTGGCCAATGCCATCCAAAGGGTAAACCGTCCCACACTGGTCATCTCCCACAACAAGACCCTTGCCGCGCAGCTCTATTCGGAATTCAAGAGCTTTTTTCCCAATAATGCGGTGGAATACTTCGTAAGCTACTTTGATTACTATCAGCCTGAGGCTTATATTCCCCGTACGGACACCTTCATCGAGAAGGATTCCAGCATTAACGAGGAGATTGAACGGCTGCGCCTTTCCACAATGAGCTCCCTTTTTTCGCGCCGGGATGTGATTGTCGTCGCGAGTGTCTCCTGCATTTATGGGATTGGCAGTCCGGAAGATTTCGAAGCGATGCTTTTGCCTCTCCGTCTCGGACAGGAGTGGAACCGCGATCAAGTGCTCTCACGGTTGGTCGATCTCCAATACGACCGCAATGACACCGCATTCGAGCGCGGCCAATTTCGTGTCCGAGGCGATACCGTCGAAGTCTTACCCGCCCATTCGGAAGAGGGAGTTCGTATCGAATTTTTTGGCGAGGAAATCGACCGGATTACCCGGTTTGTCCCATTGACCGGTGAGTCGATTGAGTCGCTCGAAAGCGTCACCATTTATCCGGCCAAACAATTCGTCACTCCGGCGGATAAGCTCAAGCGGGCCATCAAACAGATTCGGGAGGAGCTAACCGAACGGATTGCCTGGTTTGAGAGCCAAGGCAAGCTTTTGGAAGCTCAACGTATCAAGATGCGGACGGAATACGATCTTGAGATGATGCTCGAGATGGGCTTTTGTCCCGGGATTGAGAATTACTCACGGCACCTGTCCGGGAGGGCCCCCGGCTCTCGACCCTATACCCTGTTTGACTTTTTCCCGGAGGATTTTCTCCTCGTGATCGATGAATCTCACGTGACATTGCCGCAAGTCGGTGGCATGTATGCCGGCGACCGCTCCCGGAAGCAGACGCTTGTCGATTACGGATTTCGGTTGCCGAGTGCCCTGGATAATCGCCCGCTGAACTTTGAAGAGTTCCAATCCCTGCAAAGGCAAAGCATCTACATCAGCGCCACCCCCTCCGAGCAGGAGCAACGGTGGTCGGGAGACCGGATCGTCGAGCAGATTGTTCGCCCCACAGGGCTTGTCGACCCGCCGGTGACGGTGAAACCGCTTAAAGGGCAAATCGACGACCTCATGGAACATGTCCGACGCAAGGTGGACAACCATGAGCGGGTGCTGGTGACGACCTTGACCAAGCGGACCGCAGAGGAGCTGACAGATTATCTCCGCGACCTCGGGACGAATGTTCGCTACCTGCATAGTGAAATCGACGCCATTGAGCGCGTCGAGATTCTTCGAGCCTTACGGAAAGGCGATTTCGACGTGCTGGTCGGGATTAATCTGCTCCGGGAAGGATTGGACATTCCCGAGGTGGGGCTGGTTGCAATTCTCGACGCCGACAAAGAGGGCTATCTCCGGTCCACGACAAGCCTGGTCCAGACTGCGGGAAGGGCCGCTCGACACTTGAATGGGGAAGTCATCCTTTATGCCGATCAAATGACCCGGAGTATCAACCGTTTCTTGGAGATTTCCGAATATCGTCGCAAGAAGCAGCTCCGGTACAACAAGGAGCACAATATCACCCCGCGCAGCGTTCAGCGACCCGTGGAAAGCGGCCTCTCGGAGCAGGGTGACTCAACCGGCAAGGCGGCGTCGGTCATTCAAGAGACCGGTGGCAACTTCGATGTCACGGAATCAATTCGGGAGCTCGAAAGTGAGATGTTGGAAGCCTCAAATAACCTGGAATTCGAAAAGGCGGCCCTCATTCGCGATCAAATTCAAGAGCTCAAGAAGATGAGTGGGAACAGTGATTCCACACCCGATCTCAAATCGACAGGGAGTAAAAGCTACTCAAAGGCCGGCAAAAAGAGCAGCAAGAAAACCGCAAAGAAAACTGCAAAGAGAACCCGGGCACGGAAATAACGAGGCAGGGCAGGTATGACTTTTCCGCGGCGGATAGGGTCGGCACTCCGTTGCCGACCGTTCTTTCCAAATCTTTGCGGGTTACGAGCAGCGCAGGCTGTCAGCCGGACTTGGCGCACGCTGTGTAGCCTGCCAGGTTTGGGTCGGGACCGGAATGCTCAACGGGAAAGGGACGCCGACCTCGGCGTCCCATTCTTCTTCAACGAGGAATGCGGCGCACAATAAAGACGAAGGAAGAAAGCGGCTGGCAGCCGCTTCTACTTTGATTGTTCATGCAGAAGCTTTTACTTGCCTTCGCTGAGCAGCCCGTTATCCCGCATCCAGCGCTCGCAACGCTCCGGCCAATAGTTGACCGCATGATTTCCGCGTCCGAGGCCATATCCATGACCGCCTTTCGGATAGACATGGAGCTCCACCGGGACGTTGTGCTTGCGCAGGGCCATGGCGTAAATGAAGGAGCTTAGCGCATGACCGTCGTCAGCGGTGACGGCCAGGAAGGCCGGCGGTGTATCCCCTGTGACGGTGATTTCCTCACTCTTCTGGCGGGTGGTCTTGGATGGCGTGATGTAGGCCGGATAGATCAGTATGGAGAAGTTCGGGCGACAGGAGCGTTTGTCTATCTTGTCAATCGGGCTATAAGCCCTCTCTTTGAAACGGGTGGAGCTGGTCGCCGCCAGGTGTCCGCCTGCGGAGAAACCGAGGATGCCGATGCGCTCTGGCGCGAGATCCCATTTGGTCGCTTGTGCTCGGACATAGCTGATCGCACGTTGAGCGTCTTGCAGCGGGGGAAGCCAATAAGGCTTGTCGTTTGCTCTCGGCACCCGATACTGCAGAACAAACGCCGTTATTCCCGACCGGTTAAGCCACTCTCCGACGGCGTATCCCTCATGCTCGACGGCAAGCACGTTGTAGCCGCCGCCGGGACAGACAATCACGCTCGTTCCATTGGCTTCGCTCTTTGACGGCTTCATGACCGTTAATGTCGGCTGAACCACCTTGGTGGCATGACCGTTCTCATTGTATTGGCTCTCAAGGTTGACTTCCGGGCCGACACCGGGGGCTCTATCCGGCCATAAGGCAATCTCGTTGCCGTGCTCGCCCGCGATAGTCGAGAGCGAAACCATCAGAGCCGAAGAAAACAACATTATCGATTTTAAGTTTTGCATCATGATTTCCAAAATAGACCGGAAGGATGTTATTCTCTAGAGACCTTATGGATTCCTTGAAGCATTGGACTCAAAAGGCCGGCTTTTCGCCGGCCGTTTGGATATGGGCGGCGGGCATCGCGGTCGGCTTTGGACAAGAGACGGCTTCGGAGAAGGCTTCGATACCGGAGCCCTCGCAAGAGGCGGCCATCGCGGATTCGCCTATGGACTTGAAATCCCTGTTGGAGGATGCCAAGGCCAAGCTTAAGACAATGCCGTCCGAGTCCCCTGCCGAATCCGTCGAAGCTGAAAAACGCTCGGTATTGCAGCGGCGGATCAGCCTAATCGAAGAATATCAGGCGCTTCACAAGAGGGCGCAAACTTACTCCAGTCGGCTCGCGGATATCGATGTCCGCGTGGAGCAAGCCAAGAAGGAGGCTAAACGGCTGCAGAATCTCCCTTCTATATCACAGCCGGAGACTGTGACTCAGCAGCAGTTTGAGCAGATAAGCCAATCCGTGAGCCAAAAGCGTGAGGAGGTCGCACAGCTCCAGACCGAGCTGGCCAACGTTCGCAATCGGACGGAAAAGTTGCCTGAGTTGGTGAGTCAGGCCCAATCGCGGGCGAATGAGGCAGAAGAGCAGATTGCCGAAACCAACGAGAAGCTGGTTGTGACGGCTGATGGCCCCCGCAAGCAGCTCTTGGAATGGAAGATCCGGAATTGGCGAATTGAAAAGGAAATAGCCCAAAAGCAGGTGGCGGTGTATGAGCTCGAAGCGAAGCTGAACCGGGAAATGGAGCCTTTAATAACCGCCAGGCTCGATGTCGCTCAGCTTGAGCTCGAGCGCCTCGATAAGCGATTGGCCCTTTACCGGAAAGCGCTCGAAGCGAAACTGGCTCAGGAACAAGAAGAAAAAACAGCCACCCTTGAGGAGAAGCAGAAGGAGGTGGTCACTGCCGAGAGCCCTAGCGATAAATTTCTCGCGGAGCTGGAAGCCAAGATCGCCGAGTCCAAGAAGAATCGGAGTGATCTTTCCGCAACTTTGGTCGAATGGACTAGCGAAGCTTCCGATCAACAGCAACGGCTGGACGCCGAACAGAGTGATTTTAATAACCTACGGGATTATGTTGATCGCCCGGAAGCGGCTTCCTTTGCCGCTGAGCGGATGAAGGCAATCCTGAAGCAGCTTAGGCCGCGGCGTCAAGCGATCCAGAGACAGCTCGGCTCAGGATTCACCGACAAGCTGGGAGAGCTCCGCACGCGACGTTTCCAGATCCTTGATCTCTTGAAGTATGGGGGGATAAGTGAGCGATTGCGGCCGCGCTTGGAGGCGATCATTGCCGACCTGCCGGAATCGCAAAAGGAAAGTTATCGTCAGCAAGCAGAGAAATTGCTGATGGAATATCGAGAAACCCTTCGCAAGGAGCAAGAGCACCTGGGAAATGCGATCCAGCAAGGAGAGACGGTACACCGGCTCCTTTTGGACCGTCTGGCCTTGTTGGATCAGACCGAACGCTTCATTCGGGCACGGGCGTTTTGGCTCCGTGATGCGCGAGCCTTGGATGCGGCGCTCTTCCGCACGGCTTGGGGAGAACGTGCCCGTGCAATCGAATGGTTTAAAAGTCTTTTTTCGAACGAGGTGGCGACACGAGTGAGGAAGTCCATTCGAAGCCCGCTTTCAGTCTTTTACGCCATACTGCTTTTCCCGGTATTGCCGGTGGCGCTCTTTTATGTCCGACAACGGCTGCGGGATCTGGTTGGACGCAGTAACGAGCAGCGCCTTCAACGCGGGGCCAGTGTCGGAAACTTGGCTCAAACGCTTTTAATCGGCGTCCTGAGCGCCGCCGTGGTGCCCGTCTATTTCCTTTTGGCGTCTCGATTTGTTCTCTCGGCCGATCTACCTGAAGAGGTCGGTCCGGTCGTTGCGAAGATCTTGGCGACACTTGCCTATTTCCTGTTCTTCTGGTTTCTCTCCCGCTCATTCTTTGGCTATCAAGGGATCGCTCAAATCCAATTTGGCTTGCCGACCAAAGCCTCGCGGGCGCTTTACCGAGCGCTCAAAGTCGTTTTGGTAGGGACGGCGATCTTCTTGTTCCTTTCGCGGTTGTTGGGCCAGCCCCCATTTCAAATGGAAACCGTCGCTCGGTTGGCGTACACGCTCTTCGAGGTCACTGTGGCGTTGGCCTTGGTGGCGTTGCTTCGACCGAAATCCTCGTTTATACAAGAGACGTTCGTCCGGGGAGAGCGCCATTTTTTTGCACGGCATTGGAAGACTATCAGTCCTGTGTTGGTGGCCGGAGTGGTCGGCATCGTTATCCTCGATATGCTTGGATATCGGTATGGTGCTCAAACTTTGGGCCGGTCGTTCCTTCTTTCGTTTGTGACACTGTTGATCGTGGCTGCGGCCTATCACATGATTGTTGCCTCAATTGAAACAGGCGCACGCCGCCGCCGCCGTGCATCCGCCTTAACCGCGCCGGGCGAAGAAGGGGTAAGCCAAACCCAGGTTATTAATCGGGTTGTGCAATTCGTTCGGGTTGCTTTTATCCTCGTGAGCGTCTTACTACTCGCGGTGTATTGGGGAATCGATGACCAATTCTTCAAGACGCTGGACGAAACCACGATCTATGAAGTGAGAGGAGAAGGGGAAACCGCAGAGATTGTGAGTGTCGCGGATGCGTTGGTCTTTATTATCGTCATAGCCGCCACTATCTGGCTTGTTCGCTATTTGCCCGGCATTTATGAGTTCACGATCTTTCCCCGCCTCAGACTTGACGAAGGCGCCAAGTACGCCCTTTTAACGATATCCCGCTATAGCATAGTAGCTATCGGATTGGTCATTGCAATGGGAGTGATCCACCTTGATCTGAGCCGTCTCGGCTGGCTGGTGGCTGCTTTGGGTGTCGGACTCGGTTTCGGTCTTCAGGAAATCGTTTCCAACTTTGTCAGCGGGATCATCCTGCTTGTCGAGAGGCCGATACAAGTAGGGGACGTGATTACAGTTGGCAGCATGTCCGGTACTGTCCGGCGGATCAACATTCGCGCGACCACTGTCCTCAATTTCGATCAGCAGGAAGTGGTCCTGCCAAACCGAAACCTCATCACTCAAGACGTGACCAACTGGACGCGTGGGGATACCGTCAATCGCTTGGTGATTACCATTGGTGTGGGCTATGGGAGTGATGTCGATCAGGTTTCAAAGGCCCTGGAGCGCGTAGCCGCCAGTGACAAGGCGGTGCTTAAGGATCCGGCTCCCTCCGTGATCTTTACCGAGCATGGGGAAAGCTCATTGAATTTTGCGGTGCGGGTTTATATTCCTTCTCCCGACTACCTGATGCCGGTCCGAGACCGCTTGAATAAAGCGATCAACGCTGAGCTTCGTCGCCTGGGAATCGAGATCCCATTCCCGCAAAGGGACCTCCATATCAAATCAAGTGCGGTCCGACTTGGCGCTCAAACGCCTCCCGGTGAGTAAAATTGGGGACCTCCAATCCGGGACCGATTGACCCGTGATCACCGGCTATAAAGCCTTCGCCCCCATTTTGCCACCTTCTGTTGAAAATAGTCCGCGTTCACCATCTGTCCGATCACTACAACAAAACCCAACTCTTGACAGAGAGGAAAATCGTTATTCCTTGAGGTGACATCACTCAAAATGCGTTATATGTTGTTAGACAGAGAAGAGAATATCTGATAAGGAATAGGTGATATGGAATTAACAAAACTAACAAGTCATCAGGTCAAAGAGATAAACAAGCTGGTCGAGAGAAAGGAATCCCTTGAGAGCGAGCTCCAGAAGATTGAGCAACAGCTCGCCAGCTATGAAAATGGTGGGACGACGTCATCGAAAAAAGGACGCAGGGTAGGCAGACCCAAGAAGGCCACTTCAGCGGGGTCGCAAACGACCTCGAAACCCGGCTCGGAAACCCGTAAACGGGCGCCTCGAGGAAAGCTCAAGGAAGGGATTATCAATGCGTTGAGCAGTGCCGGTCAAGAGGGTCTGACGGTGAAGGAGCTTGCCCAGCGATTGAATACTAGCACGGGGAACATCCATGCCTGGTTCTTTACTACCGGTAAGAAGATGAAAGGGATTAAGAAGGTCGGTCCCGGCCAATATGCTCTCTCGGGAAAGCCTCAGTAGAGTCCACCGAGGATGCCGAATAAGCCGTCGCGTAGGATCCTGAATTACCGAAATTCCAAGCGATTCAGAGGCTTGAGCTCTAATGTTCCGTGGGTCTCGACGAAGAGAGTGGGGGGCCAAACGCGTTGCGGCCGGCGGCATTGAGAGCGCTACCTCGACAAAGCCAAGCCCGGCCTTGCTATCCGCTAGGATTACCAGGGGCAATCGTGGCAATCAAAGTAAAAGCGGCTGCCAGCCGCTTCATTCTCTCCTCTTTATTGTGCAGATACTCTTGCCGCTTGATAGGTTACCTTGACTCGAGCGTTTTGGGTGGCCTGAGTCTATAACGTGGTTGTCTTCGGGGCATGGGGCGCCGTAGCGGATGAAAGCCGCGCCGGTGAAAGCGACCCAATGTGAGCGATTTTGCCCCTCGCCCTGCCCTCTCCCATCCGATGGGAGAGGGCAGGGCGAGGGTACCCTTGACTTGAGGTGAATGCTTGCTTCTCTCTCAAAGTCAAAGATTACAAGCATTTGAAGAAGATCGATCGAAAAAGTCGCTGAGTTTAGGCCCGGCTTTCCTGAGGACGACCTCTTAATATGAACAAAGTGGAAGGGAAGATCAGCGTCAAAGGCGTAGGTATCGGCATTCCGGGCCTTATTGTCTTTGTTTACGACTTGGACCCTGGAACGGAGCCTGAGGAGTCACCGGGCGCCTTTGGCTCTTTATCCGAGGCGGCTTTGACACCCGAAACAGGGGCCGATTGCCTTGGTTCCACGTTCACAAATGAGGATGGCTTTTTCGAGCTGACCTATGAGGACACCGCCTTCCGAGTTCGGACGCCGGATGAGGAGCGCCCGGATTTGTCGCTGATGGTTCTCGCCCCCGAAAGTCCGGGACATGACCCGGAAACAAGGCTGATCTATGCGTCCAACGCAGTGCGTCAAAACGCCGGCCAAAAGGAATATTTCCTGATAGACATCCCTCCATCGCTTCTCCAACAGGCCGGTGTTCCGGTCCCCGAGGCGACTTCAGCACCGGGAAAGGAGAGGCCCTTAAAATCTGCCAGGGGCGATCAAAAGCTCGCGACTTCGGTTGAAGAAGGCCCTAAGATCCCTGACCATACCCTACTCAGACCCATTGACAAGGGAAGTTATGGCGAAGTTTGGTTGGCGAAAAACATTTTTGGGCACCTTCGGGCTGTGAAGATTGTCTACGCAAAGACATTTGCCGAGGACCAATCTTACCGTCGGGAATTTTTAGGGCTCCTCCATTTTGAGCCGGTCTCGCGGTCCCATCCCGGCTTTGTCCAAATCTTTCACGTCGGTTGCAACGAAGCAGCCGGATACTTCTTTTACGTGATGGAGTTGGCGGATCCTATTAAAAACGGCGACTCCGCCGGCACGCAATTCCTTCTTCGCCAGGCGGGTCTTCTAAAACAGCTTGACACCGCGTTAAAGAAGCAGGATCGGGATAACCCGAGCGCCGATTCGCTGCAGATCAGTTTTTACGAAGCGGCAGTCTCTTGCTCGGAAACAGAATCGTTTGAGCGTCGTCACCCCCCGGAGAGCTACGTCCCCTATACCCTTTTGACCTATTTTCGCAATCGTCCTCCTTTGACGGTTGACGAGTGCCTTGCCTTGGCGCTCTGGCTTTCCCATGGCTTAAACCATCTGCACAACAACGGGCTCGTCCATCGCGATATCAAGCCGTCAAACATTGTGTTTGTCAGAGGTATACCCAAATTTGCCGATATCGGGCTGGTCACGACCACGAGCAGTCAGGCATCCTTCGTCGGGACGCAAGGGTACGTCCCACCCGAGGGACCGGGGGCTGTCCAGGCCGATTTATATGCATTGGGGAAAGTGATTTACGAGGCCCTGACGGGCAAAGATCGAACGCAGTTCCCTGAGTTTCCTCCATTCCGTCATGATCCTTCTCCAGGAGATCAGAAAAGACTGATCGGCTTAAACGACATCATCCTAAAAGCGGCAGATCAGGAGGTGAAAAGGCGTTACCAAAGCGCTGCCGCACTCTATTATGACCTGATGGATATTGTTAAATCGAGATCCTAAAGCCGTTTTTCGGAGGATTTCACGGACATAGTCTTCAGAGGGCTTATGCCGACTCCTGTTCAGCATTCGATAGAGGGAAACAGCGGCATCCGCATGCCCCGTTTCCTCAAGCTTCTCGCCGAGTCGTAAGGCTGCCTTGACGCCTTGGATACGCTCCCATCCGTCTTGCTTTGCGGCTCCGACGACGTCTTGCGCGGTTGGCTCCCCGATTTCGGCCAAGCCCCGGATGGCGGCAAGGCGCACCTCGCGTTCT